>NZ_JBQEQA010000016.1:57721-165802 GCF_052045815.1 Pseudomonas sp. 22085 | reverse complement strand
TCGGCGGTGATGTCTTCGCCGGGCAGGATTTCAATCTGGCTGTCGGTGTTCGCGGCGATCGGGTGGACGAGAATCGTGCTGAGTGGTTCGCCGTGTTCCGGATACACCAGCGGCGGCATCGATCCCAGCGGCCCGCGTTGCGGCGTCCACAAAATCGTGATGCCGTTGAGCTTCGCCTCCATGGCGGTCTTGTCGCTGTTCCACTCGACTTTTACGGTACGCACCGAGTCGTCGCCCGAGACGCCGGTGTGGATGCCGTAGACCTGCATGACGCCTTCGGCATCACGCCGAAACTGGAACCGCACGCGAGTGGTGGCGCGGCTCATGCTGCGTAGCTGTTCATCAGTGTGAAGCGTGCCGTCGCCCATTCGGGTCGGGAGCATCCCGAGGATAAACACGCTGGCCGGGCCTCCCGCACCGCGGATTGCCCAATTAAGGCGCTGCTGCAGAATTCCACCACCGGCCATGCGCCCCAACGCCAGATCGGCGCCGATGGCCTTCGCTACGGCGTGACTGGCAGCGGGAATGCGCAGAGCGCCTGCCACCATGACTTTGCCGAAGTGAGAGGCGGGCTCAGGTGTAGTGCCGGCATCCGTCCGGCACCAGTTGCCCGGCGTGCAGGACTTGGCAAAAACCAGATCGTCGCGAGGCTTTGGCGATGGCCATTCGTCTGTCCGGATATAAACGGGTTCTGGTGGCGGGGGTGGAATCCATCCGGTCCATGTCGCGTTTTCGCTCGGGCGTTTTCGACGCCACTCATCGTCGAAAAGGAATTTGTTCAGGTCCATGACCACTCCCTGTCTGTCCTGGAATCGAGACAGGGGAGCGTGTCGGTCAATCGGGATGGCGATCAAATCGACTGGCGCAGATGCAGGTGCCTGGACGAACGAAAAATCCTCTTCGTACGCCTTTCGCACCGGGTTCCTACAGAATCAGACCGATCCAGCGGGGAGGGCACTTTTCTCGAGGCATAAAAAAACGGCCTACCTTTCGGTAAGCCGTTTTTAGTACTTGGTGGCTACACAGGGACTTGAACCCCGGACCCCAGCATTATGAATGCTATGCTCTAACCAACTGAGCTATGTAGCCAAGTGGCGCGCATTATTCCCCTGAAATGAAAAAGCGTCAAGCGTAAATTCAAAATATTTCTTCTTATTTTCAACCGCTTATCCTCCCGCGCCGAAAAAAGGCGCGGGAAGGGCTTTCAACGCAGCTGAAATCTTCCGGTGTTGGCACTCAAGGCATGGCTGCCCTGGCTCAAGGTGTCCGCCGCAAGGTTCACCGCCCGCGCGCCTTCGAGCAGGCGAACCGCCGCCTGATCCACCTGCTGGATATTGCCGCTGACCTCATCGGCGGTGCTCGCCTGTTCCTCGACCGCCGTGGCGATCTGGGCGAGGGTGTCGGTGACGCTCTGCACGGCGCTGGCGATTTCCCCCAGGCGTTCGCCAAGTCCCGTGACCGCCGCGGCATCCGATTGCGCCTGGCCGCACGCAGCCTCCATCAGGCTCACGGCTTCGTTGACCGTATTGCGCAGGCTGTCGACCGTACCGGCGATCTGCGCCGTGGACGATTGCGTACGTTGCGACAGGCTGCGCACCTCATCGGCCACCACGGCAAAGCCACGACCTTGTTCACCCGCGCGAGCGGCCTCGATAGCGGCGTTGAGGGCGAGCAGGTTGGTCTGCTCGGCGACGCCACGGATGGTGTCGACCACCAGTTGAATCTGCTGCCCTTGCTCGCTGACCCGGCCGAGCGCTGCGGCAGTTTCGTTCAGGCGCTGATTGAGCTGTTGAATGCTCGCCGTGGTGCGCTGACTGTCACGGCTGCTGTCGGCAGCGATGCGCCGGGTGTGCTGGGCGCTGCCGGAAGCCTGTTCGCAACTCTGCGCCACGCCTTGGGAGGTCGCCGCCAATTGCGTGGCTGCGGCGGCGATCTGGCTGATCTGCAATTGCTGCGCTTCGACTTCGCTGAGAGCGCCGCTGGAGTGATCGTTGAGGCTGCGCACCGCGTTGCTCAGTTGCGACGTCTCGTGGTCGACTCCCAGCAGGCTGGTGCGCAATTGCACCACGGCCACGTTGAGCGCGGTGCTGATCGACGCCAGTTCATCACGGCCCACGACTGGCACTTGCAGGCTCAGATTGCCGTCACGCAGGGCCTCGGCCAGCAGCGTGATGCCACTGGCGCTGCGGCGGATCGAGGCTTGCAGGCAGACGAACAGGTACAGCGCCGCCAGCAACAGAAAACCGAAGACCGCCGCGACAATGATGAACTGACGAATCGCCGACCCATGGTAGTCATCCAGCCTCTGATCCAGCGACACCAGCGATTGCTGGCGCAACGTGGCGAGGTTGCCGAGCAGGGCGTCGAGGATGCGCTCGAACTCTTCCGGCTTGAGGTTGATGCTGCCGCCGAACACGCCGTCATCCAGCACTTTGAGACCGGCATCCAGTTGCTTGAGGCTGTCGTGATATTGCCCGGCCCAGCCTTGCAGAGCGCTCGGTAGACGCGCTTCGAGCAGGCCGGCAGTTTTTACAAGCTGCTCGCGGGCATCGCCGATGCGGCTGCGCAGGTCACGCAGTTGCAGACGGCTTTGCAGGGTGAACTGGCCGGAAACTACAGAAGCCTGGCCGACGGCTGCCAGTCGGCCGACCCGCTCGATCAGGTCCGGTGCGTGCTGGGTGGAAATCTGTGTCAGCAGATACGTTTCCAGCCACGGCGCGAGGATCAGGCGATTGTCCATCGCGATTTGTTCGCGCAACGCTTGCAGGGCGCTGAGCGCATTGGTGAAGCGGTCGTAACCATCCGGCCACCAGCCGACACCGGAAAGGCTTTTCGAGTCCAGACCATTGAGCGCGGCTTGCAGAGCCTGATAGCGGGTCAGGGTTTCGCTTTCCGCGCCTTCGGCTTGCAAGGCATTGCCCAGCTCCAGCGTGGCCTGGGCCACGGCAGGTTGCACGCCATCGAATGCGGCCACGGCGGCCAGGGTGGCGGGCGTCGGCTGGCGGTTGGTTTCCGTGGCGCGCCAGCGGGCGGCGCGGTCGCGTTGGGCGGCGAGCAGGTTGTCGAGTGCATCAAGGGCGAGCAACTGCCGCACACCGGCACGTTCGCCGGCGATCAAGTTGAGTTTGTCGCGATAGTCCTGGCCGATCATTAACAGGCTGCCGGCCAATGGCAGGATAAACAGCAGAAACAACAACTGGAATTTACGCGCGAAGCCAAACCGCCCCAGCAACCTGATCCCCGGTGATAAAAAAGCCTGCATGCCCCATGACTCCTCTGGACACCACGCACCATCGGCGTGCATCGCGGTCACTGCGACCGGGATTGGTGCCCTGCTAAAAGGCCTCGAAAGTTCACCCTTGCCCGCTCTGTAGGCCGGCTCTGTAGCGAAACTTCCCATTCTCGATGCCCTTTGTAAGGGCGCCGCGTTCAAGCCGATAAGCAAGGCAAGATTCAGACCATGGCGTTGCGCTATCACTTGCGGCGCGGCGACTGAATAGTTCGTTAGCTGGCTAAGGGGATGGCGCTGACGCACCGAAAAATGGCACATTGACGCACCTGCCCGCGTGCACCCATCTGCAGTCCGGAAACTCCCATGGCTATCAGCAACGTTCAGACCGCCGCTGCCTCGGCGTCCGCTCCTCCCCAGAGCAGTCCACTGGTGATGCGCATCATCGGCGCGGTGGCGCTGGCGCATTTGATCAATGACCTGATCCAGTCGGTGCTGCCGTCGATCTATCCGATGCTCAAGGCCAACTATGGTTTGAGTTTTACCCAGGTCGGCCTGATTACCCTGACATTCCAATTGACCGCTTCGCTGCTGCAGCCGTGGGTCGGTTATCACACCGACCGGCATCCGAAACCGTGGCTGTTGCCCGCCGGTTCCGTGTGTACGCTGATCGGTATTGTGATGATGTCGATGGTCGGCAGTTTTCCGCTTATCTTGCTGGCGGCGGCGCTGATCGGTATCGGCTCTTCGACCTTCCACCCCGAAGCTTCCCGAATAGCACGGTTGGCCTCGGGCGGGCGTTTCGGTCTGGCGCAATCGACCTTTCAGGTGGGCGGTAACGCCGGTTCGGCCTTCGGCCCGTTGCTCGCCGCGGCGATCATCATTCCTTTCGGGCAGGGCAACGTGGCGTGGTTCGGGCTGTTCGCGGTGTTTGCGCTGTTCGTGCTCTATCGCATCAGTCGCTGGTACGCCCATCACCTGAACCTGTTCAAGCTCAAGGCCGGCCAGGCCGCCACTCATGGACTGTCGAAGGGCAGGGTGGTCAGTGCGCTGGTGGTGCTGGGTCTGCTGGTGTTCTCCAAGTATTTCTACATGGCCAGCCTGACCAGTTACTTCACCTTCTACCTGATCGAGAAGTTCGACCTGTCGGTGGCCAGTTCGCAGTTGCACCTGTTTCTGTTTCTTGGCGCGGTGGCGGCGGGCACATTCTTTGGCGGGCCGATTGGCGACAAGATCGGGCGCAAGGCGGTGATCTGGTTCTCGATCCTTGGCGTGGCGCCGTTCACGCTGCTGATGCCACATGTCGACCTGTTCTGGACCAGCGTCCTGAGCGTGGTGATCGGTTTCATCCTCGCTTCAGCGTTCTCGGCGATCGTGGTGTACGCGCAGGAGCTGGTGCCGGGCAACGTCGGAATGATTGCCGGGGTGTTCTTCGGTCTGATGTTCGGCTTCGGCGGGATTGGTGCTGCGTTGCTTGGCCATCTGGCGGACATTCACGGCATCGAATACGTGTATTTCCTGTGCTCGTTCCTGCCGCTGTTCGGTGTGTTGGCGATCTTCCTGCCGAGAACCAAAAAGGCCTGACAGGCTGAATTTCAGACATAAAAAAGCCGCGTATCGAACGCGGCTTTTTCTTGGGTTCAGCTTTTACACGTTGAAGCGGAAGTGCATTACGTCGCCGTCCTTGACGATGTAGTCCTTGCCTTCCAGGCGCCATTTACCGGCTTCCTTGGTACCGGCTTCGCCCTTGTACTGGATGAAGTCGTTGTAGGCGATCACTTCGGCGCGGATGAAGCCTTTCTCGAAGTCGGTGTGGATCACGCCAGCGGCTTGCGGTGCGGTGGCACCGACGCGGACGGTCCAGGCGCGGACTTCTTCTACACCGGCGGTGAAGTAGGTCTGCAGGTGCAGCATCTCGTAGCCGGCGCGGATTACGCGGTTCAGGCCAGGCTCTTCCAGGCCCAGGGCTTCGAGGAACATGTCTTTCTCTTCGCCGTCATCCAGCTCGGCGATTTCCGCTTCGATCTTGTTGCAGACCGGAACGACCATGGCGCCTTCTTCTTCGGCGATGGCCTTGACCACGTCCAGATGCGGGTTGTTCTCGAAACCGTCTTCAGCGACGTTGGCGATGTACATGACCGGCTTGGTGGTCAGCAGGTGGAAGCCCTTGATGATCGCTTTTTCGTCGGCGCTCATGTTCTTCATCAGGCTGCGCGCAGGCTTGCCTTCGGTGAAGTGCGGGATCAACTGCTCAAGCAGGGCCTTTTGGGCCACCGCGTCCTTGTCACCGCCCTTGGCGTTGCGCGAAACCTTCTGCAGTTGCTTCTCGCAGCTGTCGAGGTCGGCGAAGATCAGTTCCAGGTCGATGATTTCGATGTCGCGCTTCGGGTCGACGCTGTTGGAAACGTGGATCACGTTTTCGTCTTCGAAGCAGCGCACGACGTGGGCGATCGCGTCGGTTTCGCGGATGTTGGCCAGGAACTTGTTGCCCAGGCCTTCACCTTTCGAGGCGCCGGCCACCAGGCCCGCGATGTCGACGAATTCCATGGTGGTCGGCAGGATGCGCTTCGGATTGACGATGGCCGCCAGAGCGTCCAGACGCGGATCCGGCATCGGCACGATGCCGCTGTTCGGCTCGATGGTGCAGAAGGGGAAGTTCTCGGCCGCGATCCCGGATTTGGTCAGGGCGTTGAACAGGGTGGACTTGCCGACGTTAGGCAGGCCGACGATGCCGCAATTGAATCCCATGGTGTTTCCCCTCGGATTAGAGTCAGGCCTTCTGGCTGTGCAGGTTTTTCATCGCGCGGTTCCATTCACCGGCGAGGATATCCGGCAGCACGCCGAGGGCAAAGTCGATGCTGGCATCGAGTTTTTCCTGTTCGGCGCGTGGCGCACGACCAAGGACGAAATTTGAAACCATACTGGCGACGCCCGGGTGGCCGATGCCAAGCCGCAGGCGGTGGAACGTATTCTGATTGCCCAATTGCGCAATGATGTCGCGCAACCCGTTGTGACCGCCATGGCCGCCGCCGACTTTGAGTTTGGCGACGCCCGGAGGCAGATCGAGTTCGTCGTGTGCCACCAGTATTTCTTCAGGCTTGATGCGGAAGAAACCGGCGAGTGCCGCCACGGCCTGGCCGCTGCGGTTCATGTAGGTGGTGGGAATCAGCAGACGAACATCCTGACCCTGATGCGAAAAACGCCCGGTCAGGCCGAAATACTTGCGATCGGCCACGAGATTCACGTTCTGTGCGTGGGCGATGCGCTCAACAAAAAGGGCCCCTGCGTTATGCCGGGTCTGCTCGTATTCAGCGCCTGGATTTCCCAGGCCAACGATCAGTTTGATGGCAGTCACGATAGGGGCCCTTCCTTTGAGTGGTGGATAACATCGCCGCGATCCGTGAAGGCGGCGAAAGTGGACGAAAAATGCTCATTTACCATGGATGTAAACTCCGCGTTCCCGCCCGCTTTCTCGCTACGTTCCAGTCCGCGATGTTACCTGCTCACTCAGGCATGGCAGAGTGAATTACTCTGCTGCGCCTTCTTCGGTAGCTTCTGGAGCAACACGTGGAGCGTGGACGTTGGCAACAGCCTTGTCATCGCCGTGTGCCAGAGCAACGAACTCAACGCCTTTAGGAGCTTTGATGTCCGACAGGTGAACGATGGTGCCGATTTCAGCGTTAGCCAGGTCGACTTCGATGAACTCAGGCAGATCTTTCGGCAGGCAGGAAACTTCGATCTCGGCAACAACGTGCGAGATTTCGCCGCCTTTCTTCACTGGAGCAGCTTCGTTGATGAAGTGCACAGGAACGATAGCGGTCAGTTTCTGGCCAGCTACAACGCGTACGAAGTCAGCGTGCATCACGTGGCCTTTGGCCGGGTGACGTTGCAGAGCCTTGATGATCACGTTCTGCTTGGTGCCACCAACGTTCAGTTCGATAACGTGGCTGTAGGCCGCTTCGTTTTCGAGCAGTTTGGCAACTTCTTTGGCCAGCATGCTGATGGATTCAGGGGCTTTGTCGCCACCGTAAACAACAGCTGGAACCAGGGCAGCGAGACGACGCAGGCGGCGGCTCGCACCTTTCCCCAGGTCGGAACGCAGTTCAGCATTCAAAGTAAAATCGTTCATTTTGTATCTCCAAAATAGCCATGACCGAGTGGCGTTTGCGACCAGCGCCGAACACGGTATGGGCAAAAAAGCCCCGCCCCGGCAGGAATGCCGGGGCGGGGCGCTTTTCGTCAACGAGACATTTCGCGAAGGGCAGGGCCCTTAACGGAACATCGCGCTGATCGATTCTTCATTGCTGATGCGGCGAACCGCTTCGGCAACAACCGGTGCGATATCCAGTTGACGGATACGTGCACAGGCTTGTGCTGCAGCGGACAGCGGGATGGTGTTAGTGACCACCAGCTCGTCCAGCACGGAATTTTCGATATTCTCGATGGCCCGACCCGACAGCACAGGGTGTGTGCAGTAGGCAAAGACCTTGGCTGCGCCATGCTCTTTCAGGGCCTTGGCCGCGTGGCACAGAGTGCCGGCGGTATCGACCATGTCATCGACCAGAATGCAGGTACGCCCTTCGACATCACCGATGATATGCATCACTTCAGAGTGATTGGCTTTCTCACGGCGTTTGTCGATGATCCCGAGATCCACGCCCAGGGATTTGGCAACGGCACGTGCACGCACGACGCCACCAATGTCCGGGGACACGATCATCAGGTTCTCGAAGCGCTGATCTTCGATGTCATCCACCAGAACCGGGGAGCCGTAGATGTTATCTACCGGAATATCGAAGAAACCCTGAATCTGGTCAGCATGCAGATCAACCGTGAGAACACGGTCGATGCCGACTACGGTAAGCATGTCAGCAACGACTTTTGCGCTGATAGCCACACGTGCGGAACGCGGACGGCGATCCTGACGGGCATAACCAAAATAAGGAATAACAGCAGTGATACGAGTAGCCGAGGAGCGGCGGAAGGCATCAGCCATCACTACCAGTTCCATCAGGTTATCGTTGGTCGGAGCGCAAGTCGGCTGAATAATGAAGACGTCTTTACCACGAACGTTTTCATTGATCTCGGCTGTAATTTCGCCGTCGGAGAATTTACCGACAGAGATGTCACCGAGAGGGATATGCAGCTGACGTACGACACGCCGAGCCAGATCGGGGTTAGCGTTCCCCGTAAAGACCATCATCTTGGACACGCGCAGTACCTGAAGGCTGAGGGTATACCTGGATGAGTATAGGAAAATGGCAGGGGCGGCTGGATTCGAACCAACGCATGGCAGGATCAAAACCTGCTGCCTTACCGCTTGGCGACGCCCCTGTATCTGTTGCTTTCAAGTGCCGGGCACTTGATTCCTTTAGAGCAGACTTTGCAGCTTGCGATGCAACATCGAAACGTTGCTTCCTTTTGCTACAAACCCTGTAAGGGTCTCTGTCAGAAGGGCCGAGACTTTATCAGCTTCAGCTTTGCTTGGGAAGCCCCCAAACACACAACTTCCAGTTCCGGTAAGTTTTGCTTCGGTAAAATTACCTAACAAATTCAATGCGTTACGTACTTCTGGATAACGCCTCGAAACCACCGGCAAGCAGTCATTTCGACTGTTTCCCTCGGGAACGGGGCGCACTTTAATGGGCGGCGTGTTACGTGTCAACAAAGGATCTGAAAAAATTTCTGCCGTACTTACAGAGACTTGCGGAACGAGCACGACATACCAAGGTTCGGCGGGCTCGACCGGGGTGAGTTTCTCACCGACACCTTCGGCAAAAGCCGCATGGCCACGCACGAACACCGGCACGTCGGCGCCCAGCGTCAGGCCCAGTGCGGCCAGGCGATCCTCATCCCAATCCAGTTGCCATAAATGATTGAGGCCGAGCAGGGTGGTGGCCGCGTTCGAGCTGCCGCCACCAATGCCGCCGCCCATCGGCAGGACCTTGTCGATCCAGATGTCGATGCCAAGCGGGCAAGCGGATTGTTCCTGGAGTTTTTTGGCCGCGCGCACGATCAGGTTGCTGTCGTGGGGCACACCGTCGAATTCGGTGTGCAGGCAAATCACGCCATCGTCACGGACGGCAAAGGTGATTTCGTCGCCGTAGTCGAGGAACTGAAAAAGCGTCTGCAACTCGTGATAACCGTCTTCACGACGACCGAGAATGTGCAGCATCAGGTTGAGTTTGGCCGGCGATGGCAGCGTGAGGCGTGGAACGGTCATGCTTTATTGCCCCAGTTTGCGCGGTTGCCAGGTCTTGATCACCAGCGTCACGTCCAGATCGCTGCCGTGCAGCTTGATCCGCTCGGGCAGCCAGTAACCGCTCTGTTCGGCATAGCTGAGGTATTCGACCTGCCAGCCATCCTGATCCAGATTGGCCAGGCGACTGTTGCCGTCCAGGGTCAGACGGCTTTTGCTGTCCGGTGCCGGGAGGCCGCGAACCCACCAGGCCAGATGCGAGACCGGCAGTTTCCAGCCCAGTTGCTCTTCGACCAGTGCTTCCGGAGTCGGCGCTTCATAACGGCCCTGATTCGCCACTTCCAGCGACACGGCACCCGGGCGGCCGGTGAGTCGCGCCGCGCCACGCCCCAGCGGGCCGGACAGGCGGATGTCGTAGTAATCCTGACGTTGCAGCCAGAACAGCGTGCCGCTGCCCGAATCTTTCGGGGCGCGGATACCAATCTTGCCATCGATCTGCCAGCCGTCGAGGCCGGTCAGTTGCTGTTTGTTCGCGGCCCATTGTGCAGGGCTGCCTTGGCCCTCGACCGATTCACGGGCGCCGAAGCCCGCGCAGCCGGCGAGCAGGGCGATGAAGCTGAAAACGATGACGTGGCGCAAAAACATGAGTTAAAGAGTCTCGGATCCGGTCAGGCGCTTGATGGTGCTGCGCAGGATGGTGCTGTCAGGCTGGTCTTTGAGGAACTTGCCCCAGATTTGTTTCGCTTCGCGCTGTTTACCCTTGGCCCACAGCACTTCGCCCAGGTGTGCGGCGACTTCGTGGTCGGGGAAGCGCTCAAGGGCCTGACGCAGGTATTTCTCGGCGTCTTCCAGATTGCCCATGCGGAAGTTCACCCAGCCGAGGCTGTCGAGAACCGCCGGGTCTTCCGGGTTGATCTGGTGGGCCTGTTCGATCAGCGCCTTGGCTTCAGCGTAGCGGGTGGTGCGGTCGGACAGGGTGTAGCCGAGGGCGTTGAGGGCCATGGCGTTGTCCGGATCGCGCTTGATGATCAGGCGCAGGTCTTTTTCCATCTGCGCCAGGTCATTGCGCTTTTCCGCCTGCATGGCGCGGGTGTAAAGCAGATTCAGATCGTCCGGATACTGCTGCAACGCTTGTTGCAGGACTTTCCAGGCCTTGTCGCCCTGATTGTTGGCGGACAGGGTTTCGGCTTCGATCAGGTACAACTGGATCGCGTAGTCCGGCTGCTCGTCACGCTCGGCGGCGAGTTTGCTCTGGGCTTCGGCGGTCTTGCCGTTGTTCATCAGAATATCGGCCTGACGCAGTTGCGCCGGCAGATAGTCGTTGCCGGGGCCGACCTGGGCGTACTCGATAAGCGCGCCTTGCGGGTCGTTGCGTTCTTCGGCGATGCGGCCCAGGTTCAGGTGCGCCGAATCGACATGGCTTTCCCGGGCGATCAGGTCTTCCAGATAGCCCTTGGCCTCGTCCCAGGCCTTGGCTTCCAGGCAGACCAGTGCCAGCGAGTAACGCAGTTCGTCGTCTTCCGGGTATTGCTGAACCAGGGTGGAGAACTCGACCTTGGCGTCGTCCATCCGGTCCTGTTCCACCAGCATCCGCGCGTAGGTCAGGCGCAGGCGCTTGTCGTCCGGATACTTCTTGATGCTCTTTTGCAGCAGCGGCAAGGCTTCGTCGCCGCGATTCAGCCCTTGCAGCAGGCGCGCGCGCAGCAGGATCGGGGCGATCTCGCCGTCTTCCGGCGGATTGTCTTCGAGCAGGGTCAGCGCACCTCGGGTGTCGCCATCCTGCTGCATCAGCAGGGCCTTGCCGAAAATCAGCTGATTGTTGTTCGGGTGACGCTGCAACAGGCGGTCGAAACTTTTCATCAGGCCGTTGCGGGTTTCCTGATCGGTGTCGGCAGCCGACAGCGCGAGGAAGTCGAAATGGGTGTCGCCCTTGCCCTGAAGGACTTTCTCCATGTAGACCATCGAGTCGTCATAACGCCCGGCGCGCGCCAGTTGCACGGCGGCGGCGCGCTGTGCTTCGAGATCGTCCGGGGCATTTTTCGCCCAGATCAGCGCGGTATCGAGGGCCGGCTGGTCGGCGCCCAGGTACTCGGCGATACGGAAGGCACGCTCGGAAACGCCCGGATCCTGGGTGTTGATGGCCTGGGTCACGTAGTTGTCCAGGGCAATGTCGAAACGATTGCGCTGGCCGGCGAGTTCGGCACTCAGCAGGCTGAACACCGTTTCCTGGCTGAACGAGCTGTAAACCTTGGGCTTTTCAGGGGCCGGCGTGGTGTCTTCGACCGGTGAGGCACCGTCCTGCGAAACGGGGGCCAAGGCCTGGCAGCCGCTGAGGAAGACAAAAGCGAGGAGCAACGCGGAAGATCTATTCATATAGGAAGAGGACGACTAACCTGCGGTCGGATCATCATGACACAAGCCTTCGGCCAAACATAACCGAGTCTCGATTGTGGCCATTATAGGGGCCGGCAATTGGGACAATAGTCAGCGGTAGTTGTTCTGAATCTGACGAAGTAGGACAATTGCCGGCTTCACGTCACCATCAGCGACCTTGAATGGCCTTCCTTGCACTCGGTATCAACCACAAGACTGCTTCAGTAGACGTCCGCGAGCGCGTGGCCTTTACCCCTGAGCAGCTGGTGGAGGCCTTGCAGCAGCTCTGCCGACTCACCGACAGCCGCGAAGCTGCGATCCTCTCCACCTGCAATCGCAGTGAGCTGTATATAGAACAGGATCAGCTGTCGGCCGATATCGTGCTGCGCTGGCTGGCCGACTATCACCATTTAAGCCTCGATGAGCTGCGCGCGAGCGCTTATGTGCATGAAGACGATGCGGCCGTTCGTCACATGATGCGCGTCGCCTCCGGGCTCGACTCGCTGGTGCTGGGCGAGCCGCAGATTCTCGGCCAGATGAAGTCAGCCTACGCCGTGGCCCGCGAGGCCGGCACCATCGGGCCGCTGCTCGGGCGACTGTTCCAGGCAACCTTCAACGCCGCCAAGCAGGTGCGTACCGACACTGCCATCGGCGAAAACCCGGTGTCCGTGGCGTTTGCCGCCGTCAGCCTGGCCAAACAGATTTTCAGCGACCTGCAACGCAGCCAGGCCCTGCTGATCGGCGCTGGCGAGACCATCACCCTGGTCGCCCGCCATCTGCACGAGCTGGGGGTCAAGCGTATCGTGGTCGCCAACCGGACCCTGGAGCGCGCCAGCCTGCTTGCCGAACAGTTCGGTGCCCACGCGGTGTTGCTGTCGGACATCCCGGCCGAACTGGTGCGCAGCGACATCGTCATCAGTTCTACCGCCAGTCAGTTGCCGATCCTCGGCAAGGGCGCGGTGGAAAGCGCGCTGAAGTTGCGCAAGCACAAACCGATCTTCATGGTCGATATCGCCGTTCCCCGTGACATCGAGCCAGAAGTCGGCGAACTCGACGACGTTTACCTCTATAGCGTCGACGATCTGCACGAAGTGGTCGCCGAAAACCTCAAGAGCCGTCAGGGTGCAGCGCAGGCGGCTGAAGAGATGGTTTCGGTCGGCGCCGACGATTTCATGGTGCGCCTGCGCGAGCTGGCGGCGGTCGACGTGCTCAAGGCCTATCGTCAACAGAGCGAACGCCTGCGCGACGAAGAACTGCAAAAGGCCCTGCGCCTGCTGGCCAACGGCGGCAACGCCGAAGACGTGCTCGGGCAACTGGCCCGTGGCCTGACCAACAAACTCCTGCACGCCCCGAGTGTGCAGTTGAAAAAGCTTTCTGCCGAAGGCCGCCTCGATGCGCTGGCCATGGCTCAGGAACTCTTCGCCCTCGAGGGCTCACCGGATAGCTTTTCGGATAAAAAACCGCAATGAAAGCGTCACTGCTCAATAAGCTGGACATCCTCCAGGACCGTTTCGAGGAACTGACCGCGCTGCTCGGCGACGGCGAAGTGATTTCCGATCAAGCAAAATTCCGCGCCTATTCCAAGGAATACGCCGAACTTGAGCCGGTGGTACAAGGCTATAAAAAGCTGCTCGGCGTACAAAGCGATCTTGAAGGCGCGCAGGCGCTGCTCAAGGACAGCGACCCGGACATGCGTGAAATGGCCGTGGAAGAAGTCCGCGAAGCCAAGGAGTTGCTGATCACGCTGGAATCCGACCTGCAACGCATGCTGCTGCCCAAGGATCCCAACGACGGGCGCAACGTGTTTCTCGAAATTCGCGCCGGCACCGGTGGTGACGAGGCGGCGATCTTCTCGGGTGACCTGTTCCGCATGTACTCGCGTTACGCCGAACGGCGTGGCTGGCGGGTGGAAATCCTTTCGGAAAACGAAGGCGAACACGGTGGCTATAAAGAAGTCATCGCCCGCATCGAAGGCGACAACGTTTACGGCAAGCTGAAATTCGAATCCGGCGCGCACCGCGTGCAGCGTGTACCCGCCACCGAATCCCAGGGCCGTATCCACACCTCGGCCTGCACCGTGGCGGTATTGCCCGAGCCGGACGAGCGTGAAGCCATCGAGATCAACCCGGCGGATTTGCGCGTCGACACATACCGCTCCTCCGGGGCCGGTGGTCAGCACGTCAACACCACCGATTCGGCGATCCGCATCACCCACATACCGACCGGCACCGTTGTCGAGTGCCAGGAAGAACGTTCCCAGCACAAGAACCGCGCCCGGGCGATGGCCTGGCTGTCGGCCAAGCTCAACGACCAGCAGACGGCGGCGGCGGCCAACGCCATCGCCAGCGAACGTAAATTGCTGGTGGGTTCCGGTGACCGCTCCGAGCGCATCCGCACCTACAACTTTGCCCAGGGCCGGGTCACCGACCATCGCGTCAACCTGACCCTGTATTCCCTCGACGAAATCCTCGCCGGTGGCGTTGAAGCGGTAATCGAGCCGTTGCTGGCCGAATACCAGGCCGACCAGCTCGCAGCGATAGGTGAGTAAATGACCATCATCGCCAGCCTGTTGCGCGCCGCCGAACTGCCGGATTCGCCTACCGCGCGTCTGGACGCCGAATTGCTTCTGGCTGCCGCGCTGGGCAAATCCCGCAGTTTTCTCCACACCTGGCCAGAACGCATCGTGCCCAGCGAAGCTGCGCTGGTCTTTGCCGAGTACCTGCAACGTCGCCGCAGTGGTGAGCCGGTCGCCTACATTCTGGGCCAGCAGGGTTTCTGGAAGCTGGATCTGGAAGTCGCGCCGCACACGCTGATCCCGCGTCCGGACACCGAACTGCTGGTGGAAGCCGCGCTGGAATTGTTGCCGGCAACCCCGGCCAAAGTGCTTGATCTGGGCACCGGCAGCGGGGCGATTGCTCTGGCCCTGGCCAGCGAGCGCCCGGCGTGGCAGGTCACTGCCGTGGATCGCGTGCTGGAAGCCGTGGCCCTGGCCGAGCGCAATCGGCAGCGCCTGCACCTGAACAACGCCACGGTGCTGAGCAGCCACTGGTTCAGCGCCCTCGAAGGCAAGCGTTTCGAGTTGATCATCAGCAATCCGCCATACATCCGCGCCGCCGATCCGCATCTGGTGGAAGGCGATGTGCGCTTCGAACCGGAAAGCGCCTTGGTTGCCGGCATCGACGGGCTCGACGATCTGCGTCTGATCATCGCCCAGGCGCCGGCCCATCTCGAGGCCGGTGGCTGGCTGATGCTCGAACACGGCTATGATCAAGCCGAAGCCGTGCGCGATCTGCTGCTGACGCAAGGTTTCGAAGAAGTCCACAGCCGCACCGATCTGGGCGGCCATCAACGGATCAGCCTGGGGCGCCTGCCGTGCTGAATGATCAGGAATTGTTGCGCTACAGTCGGCAGATCCTGCTGCAACACATCGACATCGATGGCCAGTTGAAGCTCAAGGACAGCCGGGTATTGATCGTCGGCCTCGGCGGTCTCGGCGCGCCGGTGGCGTTGTACCTGGCGGCGGCGGGTGTCGGTGAATTGCATCTGGCGGATTTCGACACGGTCGACCTGACCAACCTGCAACGCCAGATCATCCACGACACCGACAGCGTCGGCATGACCAAGGTCGACTCGGCGCTCAAGCGCCTGAGCGCGATCAATCCTGAAATCAAACTGGTGCCCCATCGTCAGGCGCTTGACGAGGATTCCCTCGCGGCAGCTGTGGCGGCGGTTGATCTGGTGCTCGACTGCTCAGACAATTTCTCCACCCGCGAAGCGGTTAACGCCGCCTGTGTGGCCGGGCGCAAGCCGTTGGTCAGCGGCGCCGCGATTCGCCTCGAAGGACAGCTTTCGGTATTCGACCCGCGTCGCGCCGAAAGCCCGTGCTACCACTGTCTGTACGGTCACGGCAGCGAAGCCGAACTGACTTGCAGCGAAGCCGGTGTGGTCGGGCCGCTGGTCGGTCTGGTCGGCAGCCTGCAAGCGCTGGAAGCCCTGAAGTTGCTGGCAGGTTTTGGCGAGCCACTGGTGGGGCGTCTGCTGTTGATCGATGCACTGGGCTCGCGATTCCGTGAGCTGCGGGTCAAGCGCGACCCCGGTTGCAGCGTCTGTGGTTCGCAGCATGCGTGAAGCGCCGATTGCCGTCTTCGATTCCGGCGTCGGCGGTCTGTCGGTACTGGCGGAAATCCAGCACCTGCTGCCAAGTGAATCGCTGCTGTACCTCGGTGATTGCGGCCATATTCCTTATGGCGAGAAAACTCCGGAATTCATCCGCCAGCGTTGCAGCGTGATGGCCGGTTTTTTCCGCGAGCAGGGCGCCAAGGCGCTGGTGATCGCCTGCAACACCGCGACCGTGGCCGGTGTCGCCGATCTGCGCCGGGACTTTCCTGACTGGCCGATCGTCGGCATGGAGCCGGCGGTCAAACCGGCCGCAGCCGCCACCCGCAGCGGTGTTGTGGGCGTACTCGCCACCACCGGTACGTTGCAGAGCGCCAAGTTCGCCGCGCTGCTCGATCGTTTCGCCACCGATGTGCGGGTCATCACTCAGCCGTGTCCCGGACTGGTCGAGCGCATTGAAAGCGGCGATCTGCACAGCCCCGAGTTGCGTGCATTGCTCAAGCACTATGTCGATCCGCTTCTGGCCAATGGTTGCGACACGATCATCCTCGGCTGCACCCACTACCCGTTTCTCAAGCCGATGCTCAAGTCGATGATTCCCGAGACCATCAGCCTGATCGATACGGGCGCGGCGGTAGCACGGCAGCTGCAGCGGTTGTTGGCCCAGCGTGATCTGCTTGCCGAAGGTCCGAACCGACCGGTCAGATTCTGGACCAGCGCTGATCCCGCGTCTTTACGCAAGACCCTGGCCCTGCTGGGGCAAGTCGCCGGCGAAGTCGAGAAATTCAACTTGTAAAAAAAATGTGAAATATCTAAAAAGTCAGCTGAACTTCTGACCAAGCGCAGATTTCTATAGCGCAGAGTGACCTAGAAAACCAAACGATCGTTCCGGAAAAGGAAGTTTCAAAGTGAAGCGACTATTCTGCTTGGCCGCGATTGCGGCTGCACTGATGGGGCAAAGTTTTACCGCACAGGCTGCTGGCGTCGAGTTTGCAGTGGGTGCTACCAGTGATTCGACCATGACTTATCGCCTGGGCATGAATTTCGACTGGGACAAGAGTTGGCTGCAAAGTGACGTTGGTCGTCTGACCGGTTACTGGAGCGGCGCCTACACTTATTGGGAAGGCGACAAGACGTCGAGCAACAACAGCCTGTCGTTCTCGCCGGTGTTTGTTTACGAGTTCGCCGGTCAGTCGGTCAAACCGTATGTCGAGGCGGGGATCGGCGTGGCGCTGTTCTCCAACACCGAATACGAAGACAACAAGCTCGGCGGTTCCTTCCAGTTCGAAGACCGTATCGGTTTCGGCCTGCGCTTCAATGGCGGACATGAGGTGGGGATCCGTGCGACGCACTATTCCAACGCCGGTCTGAGCAGCGACAACGACGGTGTGGAAAGCTACGCATTGCATTACACGATGCCGCTGTAAGCACCCGGAAAGTCAGTTCAAGAAAAAAGGAGCGCCAGGCGCTCCTTTTTTTTGTGCTCAGCGGTACGCCGTAGCAATCCCCTGGCGTTCGTCGAGGCATTCCGGGGCGCCCATTTCGAACTCGCGGCAGATCAGCGGGCGCTTCTCGTAGATCGTGCACATCATCGTGTCGCGATCCAGTGCCGCGCACCAGCCATCGTCCAGACGCAGCATCACCTCACCACCCCAATCGTCGGTATCGATAAAACGCTCGGGCACGCCGGTATCGGTGATCAGCATCACTTCGAGCTGACAGCAGCAGGCTGCACAGGTCGAGCACGTGACAACGGATTCGGCGATTTGCCGATGGGGAATGGTTTTCATGGCGCCAGTGTACGGCAGTGGCCGATGACCGTGTGGAAGGCCTGACAGGCGTTTAGCGCGGCAGCCGTCGGGACAATTGATGCAGCAACGGAAACAGCATCGCCCACAGCAGCGCCACGCCGATCAGGGTCGCAAGCTCACCGTGAGGAAACTGCACGCCGGCCAGTCGTCCGCCGGCACCGTAGGACAGGGCGCCCCCGACTGCGCCAAGCAGGCTGGCGAGCCACCACGGCCTGGCGCTCCATTGCAGGCAATGGCGCAACGTCGTGGCAAACAACGCCCAGAGCAACATCAGCCACAGCGGGATCAGCGGCGACAGATCCTTGAACTCGAAGACCCCGAGACCGCGCAGCGTACTGTCCACTGCCGTGCCGATAATCACTACGCAGAGCAACAGGCGACCTTCCCGCGCCCAGCTGCTGATCCAGCGCAGATGAATCACCAGCACCGCCAGCGCCAGTAGCAGCCAAAGGCTGTCGCCACCGAGCACGCAGGCCAGCCAGCCGATCTGGAACAGCACTGCGTTGGCCAACCGCTCAAGCATCGAACCGGCCCAGCAAAGGCGCGGTCATCGCCGCCGGTTTGGCCAGCACCAGCTGTGCAGTGCCGATGGTGCGCTCGAGGAATCCGCCCTCGCAGTAACACAGGTAGAACTCCCACAACCTGAGGAAGTAATCGTCATAGCCCAGTTCGGTCAAACGGCCGTGAGCATGGCGGAAGTTCTCGTGCCACAGGCGCAGGGTGCGGGCGTAATGCAGGCCGAAATCTTCCATGTGCAACAGGTTCATATCGGTGTCGCGGCCGACGATTTCGAGCATTTTCTGTACGCAGGGCAGGGCACCGCCGGGGAAAATGTAGCGCTGGATGAAGTCCACGCCACGGCGCGCCTGTTCGTAGCGCTGTTCGCGGATGGTGATTGCTTGCAGCAGCATCAGGCCGTTGCTCTTGAGCAGTTGCGCGCATTGCTTGAAGTAGGTCGGCAGAAAGCGGTGGCCGACCGCCTCGATCATTTCGATCGACACCAGTTTGTCGTACTGGCCGGTGAGGTCGCGGTAGTCCTTGAGTAGCAGCGTCACCTGATCCTGCAAACCGAGGCGTTCGATGCGGGCCGCGGTGAAGGCGAACTGCTCTTTTGACAGCGTGGTGGTGGTGACTCGGCAGCCATAATGCTGCGCCGCGTAGAGCGCCATGCTGCCCCAACCGGTGCCGATTTCCAGCAGATGGTCGCCGGGCTTGAGCGCGAGTTTCTGGCAGATCCGCTCCAGCTTGTTCAGTTGCGCCTGCTCCAGGCTGTCGTCAGGGCTGAGGAACTGCGCGGCCGAATACATCATGGTCGGGTCAAGAAACTGCTCGAACAGGTCATTGCCCAGATCGTAATGAGCGGCGATGTTTTTCTGCGAGCCCTTGCGCGTATTGCGGTTGAGCCAGTGCAGCCCGCGCACCAGCGGGCGACCGAGCCGGGCCAGGCCACCTTCCATTGCGTCGAGCACTTCAAGGTTGCTGACGAAGACCCGCACCACGGCCGTCAGGTCCGGCGAGCGCCAGTAGCCATGGATGAAGGCTTCGCCCGCACCGATCGAACCATTGCCGGCGACCAGGCCCCAGACGGCCGGATCCAGAACTTGAATCTCGCCCACCAGGGCGCTGCCCGGCGTGCCGAAGACGTGGCGCTCGCCGTCCTCGATGACGATCAGTTGACCCTGCTTGAGCTGCTCCAGCTGGCGCAGTACTCCCCGGCGCAGCAGCGAACCGCTCAGGCCGTGAGGGCTGAACAGGCTGGCTTTGGCCGAGACGCTAGTGGATTTCATGGTGGCGTTCCTCGGTCGGTACAGTGGCGGTTCGAAAACGGTCGTCGGCGCGTTGGTGGTCATACACCGGGGTGCGCTTGAGCAACAGGCGCAGCGCCTGCCAATAGATCGCCAGCGCGGTCTTGGCAGTCATCCAGGGAAAGCGCCACAGGTGTCGGTGCAAGTGGCCTCGATCAAGGGGTTCGCGTTGCAGGTCGAGGGTGGCGTCGAACAGTTTTTGCTCACCCTGCCAGTCGGCCATGTGTACGCCCAAAGTCTGCGCGGCCGGGCTGAAGCTCATGCGGTATTCCAGGTCCGGCGGCAGGAACGGCGACACGTGAAAGGCCTTGGTCACGGCAAAGTGCTGATGAAAGTCCTGCAGATGAGTCGGCGCTCGAGCCGGCAGCACGTAGTGATAACGCTCGCGCCACGGCGTGTTGCGGACTTCGCAGAGAATCGCCGCCAGTTGGCCGTCGGCCTCGTGGCAGTAGAAAAAGCTCACCGGGTTGAACGACAGGCCCCAGCTGCGCGGTTGGGTCAGCAGGCAGATCGAACCTTGCGGCGCATGGCCCAGGGCTTCGCCGACCAACTGGCGCACCGCATCGCTCAGGCGCACGCCCCGGTCGGTGAAGGTTTTCAGGTAATCGGTTTCGCGAAATGAAAACGGCGCAAAGCGGCTCGAACCCGCCAGTCGGGACAGGCCCAGCACCGCTTCCTGTTCAGCCAGATCCAGATACAGCATGCCGATCCGGTAACGGAATTGATGACGGCGCGGTGCGAATCGCCGATGGGCAATCCAGCCACTGTAGAGCGCGCTGTTCACAGACTTTCTCCGAAGGCTGCGGCCACGCGCAGGGCGCTGACCACGCCGTCCTCATGAAAACCGTTGGCCCAATAGGCGCCGCAATAATGCGTGTGTTGCGCGCCGTCGATTTCAGCCCAGCGCTGCTGTGCCGCCACGGCCGCGAGGCTGAATTGCGGGTGGGCATAGGTGAAGCGCGCCAGCACTTTGGACGGCGTGATGCCAGCGCTCTGGTTGAGGCTGACGCAGAACGTGGTGTCGCTCTGGATGCCTTGCAGAATGTTCATGTCGTAGGTCACGGCCGCCCGGGTATGACCGGCTCCGCCGAGGCGATAGTTCCAGCTGGCCCAGGCCCGCTTGCGCGTGGGCAGCAGACGGGTGTCGGTGTGCAGCAGCACTTCGTTGTCGGCGTAGGGCAGGGCGCCGAGGATTTCCCTTTCTTTATCGTCAGGACTTCCCAGCAGTCGCAGGGCCTGGTCGCTGTGGCAGGCCAGCACCACTTTGTCGAAACGTTCGATGCCGGCCGGGCTGTGGATAACCACGCCGTGCGCATCACGATCGATCCGGCCCACCGGGCAATTCAGGCGGATACGCTCCTTGAACGATGCGGTCAACGGCGCAATGTAAGCGCTGGAACCCCCCTCGATGACCTGCCATTGCGGACGGTTGCTGACCGACAGCAACCCGTGGTTCTCAAAAAAACGCACGAAGAACTGCAACGGAAAATTGAGCATTTCGGCCATCGGCATCGACCAGATCGCCGCGCCCATCGGCACGATGTAATGCAGGATGAAGCGCTCGCCGTAAGCGCCGGCCTTGAGGTAATCGTCGAGTGTGGTGTCCGCGGTGATCCGCTGTTCGGCAAGGTCGCGCCGGGCTTCTTTATTGAATCGCAGGATGTCGCGCAACATGCCCCAGAATCCGGGCGACAGCAGATTGCTGCGCTGGGCAAACAGGCTGTTCAGGTTGTTGCCGTTGTATTCCAGACCGGTGTCCGGATCGTTGACCGAAAAGCTCATCTCGGTGGGTTTGAACGTCACACCCAGTTGGCCAAGCAAACGGATGAAGTTGGGATACGTCCAGTCGTTGAACACGATGAAGCCGGTGTCCACCGCATACTCGCGCCCGTCCACGGTCACAGGCACAGTGTGCGTGTGGCCGCCGATTCGGGCGTCGGCTTCGAACACCGTAATGTCATGCCGACGAGCGAGCAGATAGGCACAGGTCAAACCGGCGATGCCGCTGCCGACAATGGCGATCTTCATGTTGCGTCCTTGAGCGGAGGGTTGCTGCGCACCATGCGTTTGCCAATTGCCAGTTGTACCCGCGCAGGCATTTTCGACAGTGGCCACAGAACCGCCATGAACAGTGCCGGAAAGGCGATTTCCAGCGGTCGATCTTTCAGCTTGGCGAAGATGTGCCGTGCGGCTTTATCCACAGGCCAACTGAGAGGCATCGGGAAATCATTTTTGGCGGTCAGCGGCGTCTCTACAAAACCGGGGCTGATCACGGTCACTTCAATGCCTTCGTCCGCCAGATCGATACGCAGGGACTCGAACAGATAGCGCAGCCCGGCCTTCGATGCGCCATAGGCTTCGGCGCGGGGCAGCGGCACATAGGTCACCGAGCTGGCCATGCCCACCAGATGCGGTGCCGTCCCTTTGCGCAGCAAGGGCAGCGCGGCTTCGATGCAATAGCTGCTGGCGAGCAGGTTGGTGCGCACCACGTGCTCGATGATCGAGGCGTCGAACTGCCGGGCATCGACGTACTCACAGGTGCCGGCGTTGAGGATCACTGTGTCCAGCGCGCCCCAGTCCATGGCGATTTTCTCGCCGATTTCCCGGACAGTCTGGCTGTTGGTCAGGTCTCCCGGCACTACCAGCACCTGGCCCGGATAGCGCTGTGCCAACACTTTGAGCGGCGCGACCTGTCGGGAACTGACCGCCAGATGTGCGCCGCTCTTCAGAATTTCTTCCGCAAGTGCCGCGCCGATGCCACTGCTGGCACCGGTCAGCCAATAACGCCGTGGAGCTGTACGACTCATCCCAATCTCCTTTTCAGCCAAGCGATCACCCGACCCAATATGGGTAAATGTTCATAAAGCAGTGCTCCGGCATCGAAGTAATCCCGATGACGGTAAACCTTGTCGCGCCAGAGCAGGTGCGAGCAGCCGGAAACTCGAATCAGTTGCCCGCTGGCCAGGCGCGGGTGGCGGTAGCTCATGACCCAGCGCAAATAACCTTCGCCGTCGCCGATCTGGTCGAAACCGTGGAAATCAAAGCGCAGTTCGTTGACGTTGGCGTACAACTCGCTGAAGTAGCTGCGCAGTTGCGCCAGTCCCTGCACTTCGTGCAGCGGATCGGTGAAATGAATGTCCTCGCTGTACAGTTCGTCCAGTTTGCGCAAGTTGTCTTTATTCAACTGTGCGAACCGCCGGGCAAAACCGCGCAGAAATTCACTCATCGCTCTCTCCTTGAGACGACCGCGACGGCAGGTTCTTGAAGGCTGCCAGCGCCCGCTCCCGCGATGTGCTCAGATTGACGATCGGCGGCGGATAGTCCGCGACGCCGAACAGCCCGCCGGCACTGGCCGGGTTGTGTACGTCTTTTTTGTTCAGTCCGGCCAGCTCCGGCAGCCAGTGCTTGATGAACAAGCCTTCGCTGTCGAATTTTTCCGACTGGCTGACCGGGTTGAAGATGCGAAAGTACGGCGCCGAGTCGGTGCCGGTCGAGGCGCTCCACTGCCAGCCGCCGTTGTTCGCGGCCAGGTCGCCGTCGATCAGGTGGCGCATGAAGAAACGCTCGCCTTCGCGCCAGTCGATCAACAGGTTCTTGGTCAGAAACATCGCCACCACCATTCGCAGCCGGTTGTGCATCCAGCCGGTTTCCAGCAGTTGGCGCATGGCTGCATCAATGATCGGCAGGCCGGTGCGAGCCTCTTGCCAGGCCGCAAGATCCTGCGGTGCGTTGCGCCAGGCCAGGGCTTCGGTTTCCGGACGGAATGCGCGATGCCGTGACACCCGCGGATAGCCGACGAGGATGTGTTTGTAAAACTCACGCCACAGCAGTTCGTTGATCCAGGTGATGGCCCCGACCTTGCCGCTTTCGAATTCGCCCTGATTGCTTTGCAGGGCAGCGTGCAGGCACTGGCGCGGCGAGATCACACCAGCGGCCAGATAGGCCGAGAGCTGGCTGGTGCCGGGTTTGGCCGGGAAGTCACGTTCGCTCTTGTAATAGTCGATCTGTGCATCGGCGAACGTGTCGAGGCGTCGCCGGGCCTCGGTTTCACCGGCGGGCCACAGGGCGCGCAGGGATGCGCCGGGAGTCGGGAATCCTTCGATGGCTTCTGGAACGGGGTCGCTGGCGATGTTCAGCGCTGACTGTTTGCCCGGCGCCTGTTTCAGCGAAGGCATCGAACGGTGCAGGTGCTCGTAGCAGACTTTGCGGAACTGACTGAACACCTGAAAGTAAGTGCCGGTGCGGGTCAGCACGCTGCCGGGCTTGAACAGCAATTGGTCGAGGTAGCTATGGAACGTTATGCCTTCGGCTTGCAGCGCCTTGGCAACGGCTGCGTCGCGACGGCTTTCGTTGATGCCGTATTCCTCGTTGACGTGCACTGCCTCGATCTTCAGTTGCCGACACAGCTCGAGCAGCACCGCCGGTGCCTGATCCCAGTGAGACGCGGTGCGGATCAGGAGCGGGATGTTCAGGTCGCCGAGGCTTTTGCTCAGCTCGTGCAGATTGCGCAGCCAGAAATCGATCTTGCACGGCGCGTCGTCATGTTCCTGCCACTGCTGCGGGCTCAACAGGTACACGGCCACGGTCGGGCCACGCTCGGCGGCGGCTGCGAGGGCAGTGTTGTCATGTTGGCGCAAGTCGCTGCGCAGCCAGATCAACTGCATGTCGGTTTCTGTCTGAATCATTAAATCAACCCACGCTGAACGAGTGCCCGATGCGCCGAAAGAGGATCTTCGGCCAGCAGCAGATCTGCGATTTCGGAAGTTCTGGCGGACAACTCGGCGTGGTGAATGCACACCGTTGGTCCGGCAATCAGTTTCGGGCAACTGATGCCATTCAACAGTTTCGGCAGTTGGGCAAGGTTCAGGGCTTTGCTGGAATACAGCAGTACGCCACGGGCTTGCAGGGTATCGGTTGCCAATGCCAGTTCGCCGGCCGGCAGCGGCCAGTCGAGTACTTGTACCGGGCAATCGGCGCTGCTGATGAGCCAGGCGCAGAGCCACAGATGCGGCTCCAGCGCCAGGTCCGATTGATTGACCAGCAGCAGCGGCGCAGTGCGCAACTGACGGTTGTTATGGTAGATGCGTGCGCCGAATTTGCTGCGCAACCAGGCATAAAAGAACACGCGCTCCATCTGCGCGCCGAACTGGCCCTGCCAACGTTGTTCGAGATCGCTCAGCAGCGGCAGCAACAATTGCTCACACAGGGTGCGCGGCGGATACAGCGCCATCGCCTGGTTGACGCTGTCGTCAAGGCTGCGCTCGTTCAGTTGAGTGACCGCCAACAGGGCGGCCTGACGCAGGGGATGCCATTCGTCTTCCACCGGTTCGTTCAAGGCCTGAGCCGTGTCGAGCAGCGGTTTGACCTGGCTGACCGCTACGCCACGGTTGAGCCAGGTGAGAATATTCTGGATACGCAGCACATGATCGGCGTTGTACAGGCGATGGCCCTTGGGCGTGCGTTGCGGCACGATCAGCCCGTAGCGCCGTTCCCAGGCGCGCAGGGTGACGGCATTGACGCCGGTCTGACGCGCGACTTCGCGGATCGGCAGCCAGCCTTCGTCGAGGGCTTTCTTGAAGTCGGCGCCGAGGTCTTCACGGGCGCTGGTGTCGAGTGAGTCGTTCATCAAATGGCGTTTCGCAGGCTGAGGTTTTCCGGATGCGGCTGCAGGTACACCTGCTGCGCAATATAGGGATCCGGGTGGAGGCGAAAGTGATGTTTGAGCAGCGTCAGCGGTACTACCAGCGGCACGATGCCGTGTCGGTATTGGCCGATGATGTGCTGCACTTCCTGTTTGTCTTCTGGGCTGATGGCCTGCTTCAGGTAGCCACTGATGTGCTGCAGGACATTGCTGTGGGTGCGGCGGGTGGCGCATTTCTTGAGTGCCGCCATCAGTTCACTGAAATAGCGTGGGCCCAGTTCGATCGGGTCGGTCCGGCCCATGTTGCCGAGCAGATTGCCCAGCGCCTTGTATTGCACCGGGTTGTGAGCCATCAGCAGGTATTTGTAGCGCGAATGGAAGTCGGTGAGCGCGCGGCGGCTCAAGCCTTGCTGGAGCACTTGCTGCCATTCGCGGTAGGCGAGTACGCGGGTGATGAAATTTTCCCGCAGCACCGGATCGTTAAGACGCCCGGCTTCTTCCACCGGCAGGTCCGGATGCCGTGCACAGAACGCGTCGGCGTAAATGCCGCGCCCGCCACCATTCACCGGTGCGCCGTTGGCGTGGTAGACCTTGACCCGCTCCAGTCCGCAGGACGGCGATTGCTGCATGAAGATGTATCCGCAGATGTCACTGAGTTCCCCGGCCATTTTCTCGCCGTAAGCGGCCAGTGGCTGGGTAACATTGATCGATGGATTGACGGTGCCGACCGCATCAGGCTTTTGCGGGTCGCCCACCAGACGAATCGGCTCGCGGGGTATCCCGAGACCAATCGCTACCTCAGGACAGACGGGAACGAACTCAAAATGCTCGGCCAGGGTGCGGCTGCACAAACGCGATTCCTTGTGGCCGCCGTTGTAGCGAACTTCGGCCCCCATCAGGCAGGCGCTGATGGCGATTTTTGGCAGGGGCGTCGATGAGTCGGACATGCAACAACCTCGAATTTGATCCTGTACAGACGAATAGATCTGTACAACATTCTCTGAGCATAGATTCATGGGTGTACAAGTCAAACTTTTTGTATAAGTTTTTTGAGGTTTTTAGCGCCAGCCCATTTTCCAGTGTGAGTCATCCTGCAAAGCGCGCCAGTCGCATTGCTCGGTACGCCGGGTGAGCACAGCCTGCAATTCGATTTCCAGCACCGTACCGTCCTCGTCACGGAACAGTTCGGTCACCAGAAAATGCTTTTCACGGTTTTGCGGGTGGGCTGCTGTCCATTTCGACAGCAGCAATTTGCGCGGATTGATACGGTTCACTGCAAGTGTTCGTGCAAGCGTCTTGCCGCCTCCTGACCACTGAGCCATGCCCCTTCGACCCGACCCGACAGGCACCAGTCGCCACAGGCGTACAGACCCAGGTCGGCGTCGGCCAGAGTGCCCCATTCATGACTGCTGGCAGGCCGGGCATAGAGCCAGCGGTGGGCGAGGCTGAAGGTCGGGGCCGGCATGGCGCTGTGCAGCAACTCGGCGAAGGCGCCGTGCAATTGTTCGATCACCGCTTCCTTGGGCAGGTCGATGTGCTGCCTGCTCCAGGCGCTGGTAGCGTGCAGGACCCAAGTGTCGCATGTGGTGTCGCGCCCCGGTTTGCTGCGGTTGCGGGCCAGCCAGTCGAGGGCGCTGTCCTGGACGAAGCAGCCTTCGATCGGCGTATCCAGCGGCGTGTCGAAGGCGAGGGCGACGGCCCAGGTCGGGTCCATTTTCACCCCGGCGGCGGCACCGGCGAGTTTCGGCGCAGCGGCCAGCAGTGCAGTGGCCTGGGGCGCCGGCGTGGCGATCACGACGTGGCTGAACGGCCCGTGGGTGAAGCCTTCGGCGTCCTGCAGGTGCCAGTGTTGTTCACCGCGATAGACCTCGGTGATGCGACAGGCGAAATGCACTTCCAGGCCATCGAGCAGGCCCCGGGTGATGGCACTCATGCGCGGCGTGCCGACCCAGCGGGTCTGCTCGTCCGGCGACAGGTTCAGCTGCCCGCCATGAAAGGTGTAGAGCTGTGGCGCCCATTCGGTAACCCAGCCTTTGCTTTGCCAGCGCTGGACTTCGGTCACGAAGCGTCGGTCACGGGCTGTGAAATACTGCGCGCCCATGTCCAGCGAGCCGGCGTCACTGCGTTTGCTCGACATGCGCCCGCCGCTGCCGCGGCTTTTATCGAACAACTGGACGGTATGCCCGGCATCCGTAAGGGCCTGGGCGGCGGAGAGTCCGGCGATGCCGGTGCCAATGATTGCGATAGGTACAGTCATAGGGGCCTCGTTTACCTTTCTGTACAGACTACGCCGTGGATGAAACCTGTACAATTCTGTTTTTTGGTATAACTTCCAGCGTTCTGGTTCTGACAGCTTGGCCTATGGTTAAACAATAGAGCCTGCCCGATAGAAAAGATCCCTGTTTATAAAAATAGACTAGTGATCGGGGTAAAACGCCACGCGAGGAAGAAGTCATGCACATATTGCTGACCGGCGGTACTGGATTGATCGGACGCCAGCTTTGCCGGCACTGGTCCGGGCAGGGGCATCGCCTGACGGTCTGGAGTCGTCGTCCGGAAAAAGTCGCGAACATCTGTGGCGCCCAGGTGCGTGGCATTGCGCGTCTGGAGGACCTTGGCGACGAGCCGGTCGACGTGATCGTCAACCTCGCCGGCGCGCCAATTGCCGACCGGCCGTGGACCCATCGACGCAAGGCGCTGTTGTGGAGCAGCCGGATCTCGCTGACCGAATCGTTGCTGGCGTGGCTGGAAAAGCGCGGGCAAAAACCGTCGCTGCTGATCTCGGGTTCGGCCGTGGGTTGGTACGGTGACGGCGGCGAGCGCGAGTTGACCGAGGACTCGCCGCCGGTGATCGACGATTTCGCCAGCCAGTTGTGCATCGCCTGGGAGGAAACCGCGCAACGTGCCGAGGCGATGGATATTCGCGTGGTGCTGGTGCGCACCGGGCTGGTGCTGTCGGCCGAGGGCGGCTTTTTGTCGCGCCTGCTGCTGCCGTTCAAGCTCGGGCTGGGCGGGCCTTTGGGCAACGGTCGGCAGTGGATGCCGTGGATTCATATCGACGATCAAATCGCCCTGATTGATTTTCTTCTGCACTGCAATCAGGCGAGCGGTCCTTATAATGCGTGCGCGCCGAAACCGGTGCGCAATCGCGAATTCGCCAAGACGCTGGGCAGTGTGCTGCACCGCCCGGCGTTCATGCCGATGCCGGCCCTCGCCTTGAAGGTCGGGCTCGGCGAGATGTCATTGCTGTTGCTGGGTGGCCAACGGGCCATGCCCAAGCGCTTGCTGGAAGCGGGATTCACTTTCCGGTTCACGGATTTACGCGCGGCCCTGGACGATCTTTCCAGCCGCCTCTGAAATAGGACGTTGCATGACCGATCACGCCTTGCTTCTGGTCAACCTGGGTTCGCCGGCCTCCACTTCGGTGGCCGACGTGCGCCGCTATCTCAATCAATTCCTGATGGATCCTTACGTGATCGACCTGCCGTGGCCGGTGCGGCGTCTGCTGGTGTCGCTGATCCTGATCAAGCGCCCCGAGCAGTCGGCCCACGCCTACGCCTCGATCTGGTGGGATGAAGGGTCGCCGCTGGTGGTCCTCAGTCGTCGCCTGCAGCAGCAGATGAAGGCTCAGTGGACTCACGGCCCGGTGGAACTGGCCATGCGTTACGGCGAGCCGTCGATTGAGACAAGTCTGATGAAGTTGGTAGCGGCGGGGCATAAACGCATCACCCTCGCACCGCTTTATCCACAGTTCGCCGACAGCACCACCACCACCGTGATTGAAGAAGCCAAGCGTGTGGTGCGCGAGAAAAAACTCGATGTGCAACTGTCGGTGTTGCAGCCGTTCTACGATCAACCGGAATACCTCGATGCCTTGATGGCCAGCGCCAGACCGCACTTGCAGCAGGATTACGATCACCTGTTGCTGAGCTTCCATGGTTTGCCGGAGCGGCACCTGACCAAGCTTGACCCGACCGGCAACCATTGCTTCAAGAATGAAAATTGCTGCAAGAATGCTTCGGCTGCCGTATTGGCCACCTGTTATCGCGCCCAATGCCTGCGCACAGCGGCGTTGTTCGCTGAGCGCATGGGCCTGCCGGACGGCAAATGGTCGGTGTCGTTTCAGTCGCGGCTGGGCCGGGCGAAATGGATCGAACCCTACACCGAAGCGCGGCTGGATGAGCTGGCCAAAAGTGGCGTGAAGAAGATTCTGGTGATGTGCCCGGCGTTTGTCGCCGATTGCATCGAGACCCTGGAAGAGATCGGCGATCGCGGCAAGGAGCAGTTCCGCGAGGCGGGGGGCGAGGAGTTGGTGCTGGTGCCGTGTCTGAATGACGACCCGCAATGGGCGAAGGCGTTGGCAACGTTGTGTGAACGGGCGCCATTGGCCCTTTGATGATCGTCGATGATTGATCGTTCCCACGCTCCGCGTGGGAATGCAGCCCGTGACGCTCCGCGTCACTGGACGCGGAGCGTCCCCAGAGGCATTCCCACGCAGAGCGTGGGAACGATCAGTGTGGGGTGATCCGCGTGGGAACGATCTTGAAGCCAAGGCTTAGATCAGCGGCTCATCCGCCTTCTTCTGTTTCCAGCTGTCGTTGCCCGGCAGCAGCAGGTTCAGCGCAATCGCCACCACCGCGCACAGCGCGATGCCTTTGAGCCCGAAATCATCCGGACCGGTGCCGGTGCCGACCAGCACACCACCGATACCGAACACCAGGGTCACCGAAACGATCACCAGATTGCGCGCCTCGCCCAGGTCGATCTTGTGACGGATCAGAGTGTTCATCCCCACCGCCGCGATCGAACCGAACAGCAGGCACAGAATCCCGCCCATCACCGGCACCGGAATGCTTTGCAGCAGGGCGCCGAACTTGCCGATGAACGCCAGGCTGATGGCGAAGATCGCCGCCCAGGTCATGATTTTCGGGTTGTAGTTCTTGGTCAGCATCACCGCGCCAGTCACTTCCGCGTAGGTCGTGTTGGGCGGACCACCGAACAGGCCGGCAGCCGTGGTGGCGATACCGTCACCGAGCAGGGTGCGATGCAGGCCCGGCTTCTTCAGGTAGTCGCGACCGGTCACGCTGCCGACCGCAATCACGCCGCCGATGTGTTCGATGGCCGGGGCCAGCGCCACCGGGACGATGAACAGGATCGCCTGCCAGTTGAACTCCGGAGCGGTAAAGGCTGGCAGGGCGAACCATGGTGCTGCGGCAATCTTCGCGGTGTCGACCACGCCGAAGTAGAAGGACAGGGCAAAGCCCACCAGCACCCCGGAAATAATCGGCACCAGACGGAAAATGCCTTTGCCGAACACCGCCACGATCAACGTGGTCAGCAGCGCCGGCATCGAGATCATCATCGCGGTCTGGTAGTGGATCAGCTCGGAACCGTCACCGGCCTTGCCCATCGCCATGTTCGCGGCAATCGGCGCCATGGCCAGGCCAATGGAGATGATCACCGGGCCAATTACGACTGGCGGCAGCAGACGGTCAATGAACCCGGTGCCTTTGATCTTCACGGCCAGGCCGAGGAAGGTGTAAACGAAACCGGCCGCCATCACGCCGCCCATGGTCGCGGCGAGGCCGAACTGACCCTTGGCGAGAATGATCGGGGTGATGAAGGCGAAGCTCGACGCCAGGAACACCGGCACCTGACGCCCGGTGACGATCTGGAACAGAATCGTGCCTAAACCTGCGGTAAACAGTGCCACGTTCGGGTCCAGGCCCGTGATCAGTGGCATCAGCACCAGGGCGCCGAAAGCCACGAACAGCATCTGTGCGCCGGACAGCACCGTACGCCAGAGCGGATCGTTGAACTCTTGCTGCATGCTTACGCGTCCTTCTGCTTGGTGCCGAAGATCTTGTCACCGGCGTCGCCAAGCCCAGGAATGATGTAACCGTGCTCGTTGAGTTTCTGGTCGATGGACGCGGTGTAGATGATCACGTCCGGATGAGCTTTCTCGACAGCGGCAATACCTTCCGGCGCGGCAACCAGCACCATTGCGCGGATGTCCTTGCAACCGGCTTTCTTCAGCAGGTCGATGGTCGCGACCATGGAGCTGCCGGTGGCGAGCATCGGGTCGATGATCATCGCCAGGCGTTCGTCGATTTCCGGAACCAGTTTTTCCAGATAGGTGTGGGCCTGCAGGGTTTCTTCGTTACGGGCAACGCCGACGGCGCTGACTTTGGCGCCCGGGATCAGGCTCAGCACGCCTTCGAGCATGCCGATGCCAGCACGCAGGATCGGCACGACGGTAATCTTCTTGCCGGCGATTTTCTCGACCGACACGGTGCCGCACCAACCTTCGATATCGTAGGTTTCAAGCGGCAGGTCTTTGGTCGCTTCATAGGTCAACAGGGCACCGACTTCCTGAGCGAGCTCGCGGAAATTCTTGGTGCTGATGTCTGCACGGCGCATAAGGCCAAGTTTGTGACGGATCAGCGGATGGCGGATCTCTTGGATGGACATGGGGAAAGGCTCCGGCGGCGGGCAAAAAAACCGGCCTAGATTAATCTATCCGAGGGTGATGTCCTATAGGACATACAGTACGTTAGTCCACAAATGCTTGATTCGGCCCCGGTTGATGCGTACCTTTGCCCGCTTTTCCGAAATCCGTCCCCCTGGAGAGCGCCATGTCCGCTGATCTCGAGCATATCCGTCAAATCATGCGAGAGGCTGACTGCCTGTACACCGAAGCTGAAGTCGAGGCTGCCATTGCCCGCGTCGGTGCACAAATCAACGAACAACTGGCCGACAGCAACCCGGTGGTGTTCTGCGTGATGAACGGCGGCCTGATCTTCTCCGGCAAACTGCTGACGCATCTGCAGTTCCCGCTGGAAGCGTCCTACCTGCACGCCACCCGTTACCGCAACGAAACCAGCGGCGGCGACCTGTTCTGGAAAGCCAAGCCGGAAGTCTCGTTCATCGACCGTGACGTGCTGATCATCGACGACATCCTCGACGAAGGTCACACCCTGGGCGCGATCATCGACTTCTGCCGTCACGCCGGCGCGCGCAAAGTGCACACTGCCGTGCTGATCGACAAGGATCACGACCGCAAGGCCCGTCCTGACCTGAAAGCCGATTTCGTCGGTCTGCCGTGCATCGACCGTTACATCTTCGGTTATGGCATGGACTACAAAGGCTACTGGCGCAACGCCAACGGAATTTTCGCCGTCAAAGGCATGTAATTCCGGGTAACCCCGATCCCTGTGGGAGCGGGCTTGCCCGCGATGGCGGACTGTCTGACACATTGATGTCGGATATGCCGACGCTATCGCGGGCAAGCCACGCTCCCACAGTTGTTTTGTGTGTGCTGATCCATCCGCGATACCCATGCTAGAGTGCTCGGCCCCGCCTCCCGGAGTCTGTCATGAGCCTCTTGATCCGCAGCTGCGCCGCCCTGTTGCTGACCCTCAGCCTGCCCCTGGCCGCCGCCCCGCTGCACAGCCAATTCCTGCCGCCCGACGACCTGACTCTGCGTGATGCCGAGCCCGAGCAGCAGCAATTGTTGCAGGTCACCGACTATTCTGTGGTGGTGGGGGCCCAGCGCCAGTCCAATCAGCAGCCGATTCCGGTCACCTCGTCCTTGATGATCCGCCTCAAAGGCAAATCCCTGAACAAGGGAGCGACGATCAATCAGGTGCTGGTCAACTTCGATGGCGAAAGCAAAAGCCTGAAAAAGCCGGCGTATGACGCCAAGAGCAAGACTCTGACGCTCTACTACCCGCTGGCCCAGTACCGGGTGGTGATTGATCTGTTGCGCAACGACACCGTGTATTGCCAGTTCCTGACCTACGCCAACGGTCACATCTGGGCCGATTTGCACACCGGCAGCACGCGCTCGCGTTGAGCCTTGTGCCTGCGCAGGGGTAAACTGCCCGCCCCGTGAAATGTCTGCGAGCTGGAGTCGGCAATGCGTAAAGATAAGAAGCAAGTGATTGGTGACGAGATCGGCGATGAGCAGATCAAGCTGTTCCTCGATTTTGAGCCGGTCGACGCCACCTCGCCGTCGCTGCACAAACTGGTCAAGGCTTACCGTGGCCTGCGTATCGACGATTTCGAGCGTTTCCTGACGTTCTTCGTTGCCGCCGGTTATGACCTGGACGGAAAGGACGAGCACGGCCAGACCTTCGTCGACCAGATCCGCGATCAACGCAATGCGGCGGAATACATCGAGCTGATCGAAAAAGCCCGCGGCTGATCGCCCGAAGTTTTCCACAGGCATAAAAAAACGCCCCGCACTCACCGAGTGCGGGGCGTTTTTCATGGAGCCGAATCAGGCGTAGCTTTCGGTCTCGTTGCTGGCTTCAACCAGTTCCAGCGCGACGTTGTTCTGCGTGTTGATCTTGCGATAGAGCGCAGCGTCGGTTTCCAGGACCTTTTCGCGGGCCGGGAAGATTTCCGCCAGTTTGGCAGCCCACTCACCCTTGGCCTTGGCCGGGAAGCATTTCTCGATCAGTTCCAGCATGATCGAAACGGTCACCGAAGCGCCTGGCGAAGCACCGAGCAGGGCGGCGAGGGAGCCGTCCTTCGCAGCAACCAGTTCGGTACCGAACTGCAGGATGCCGCCTTTTTTCGGGTCTTTCTTGATGATCTGCACCCGTTGGCCGGCCACTTCCAGGCGCCAGTCTTCGGCTTTCGCCTCGGGGTAGAAACGACGCAGGGATTCCAGGCGCTGTTCCATCGACTGCATCACTTCGCTGACCAGGTACTTGGTCAGGTCCATGTTGTTTTTCGCCACGGCCAGCATCGGCCCGATGTTGCCGGCGCGAACCGACAGCGGCAGGTCCATGAAGGAGCCGTGCTTGAGGAACTTGGTGGTGAAGCCGGCGTATGGCCCGAACAGCAGGGATTTCTTGCCATCGACCACGCGGGTGTCCAGGTGCGGCACGGACATCGGTGGCGAACCCACGGCAGCCTGGCTGTAAACCTTGGCCTGGTGATGCTTGACCACTTCCGGGTTGTCGCAACGCAGCCACTGGCCGCTGATCGGGAAGCCGCCGAAGCCTTTGCTCTCTTCGATGCCCGAGGCTTGCAGCAGCGGCAGGGCCGCGCCACCGGCGCCGAGGAATACGAACTTGGCGTCGACTTCACGGCTGCTGCCGCTGTTGACGTCCTTGATGCTGACGGTCCAGCCGTTGGCGTTACGCTTGAGGCCGGTCACGCGCTTGCAGTACTTGACCTGGGCATCGGGTGCGCTGGTCAGGTGCTTGAGCAGCTGATTGGTCAGGGCGCCGAAGTTGACGTCGGTGCCGTTGATCACGCGGGTGGCGGCGAGCACCTGGTCTTTCGGACGACCCGGCATCATCAGCGGCATCCACTCGGTCATCTTCGCCTTGTCTTCGGTGTATTCCATGTCGGCGAAGGCGTGGTGCTTGCGCAGCGTATTGAAACGTTCCTTGAGGAACGACACGCCTTTCTCGCCCTCGACGTAACTCAGGTGCGGCACCGGGCTGATAAAGGATTTGCACGAGCCGAACGTGCCTTTCTTGGTCAGGTACGACCAGAACTGCTTCGACACCTCGAACTGGGTGTTGATGTGCACGGCCTTCTTGATGTCGACGGTGCCGTCGGCAGCCTGTGGCGTGTAGTTCAGCTCGCACAGGCCGGCGTGGCCGGTACCGGCATTGTTCCATGGGTTGGAACTCTCTGCGGCACCGGAATCCATCAGCTCGACGACTTCCAGCTTGATCGCCGGGTCGAGTTCCTTGAGCAGTACTGCGAGGGTGGCACTCATGATGCCGGCCCCAACCAGAACTACGTCGACTGCTTCGTTATGCGCCATTTAACGCGTCTCCAAAATCTGCAGCACCAAATTGTCGGCATGGCTGCCAGGTGTCCAGGGCAGGTCAGTTGAGCCCCGGGTATCCTTGGTCAGGTGTGCCATGTCCGAATCTTCGCAATTTTTCGCAACTTCGACGGATGCGTGCGGCCTGGCTTAAAGAGTCCCATGAACTCATTTCGGCACGGGGCTGGCAATTCGACTTATGGTCGAGACATCCGTTTGTGCAACCAAATCCGTAGCGGACAGGCTTCAGGCTCCGGTAGTCGAGGCGTTCCCGTTCCTGTGTCGTTGGGCTGTTTCAGACGCTAATGGTGCATGTTCAGACGCAAAACTATTCATTTGCTCGCCACACTCTTGTGAAGTTGTGAAAACCCGTTTTTTTCACGCTCTTTTGAAGACGTGAACCTCAAAAAGGGCTGTCCGGGGCTGGCACCGTGCCCGGAGGGGCAAACAACTCAGTGGCCGAGCGTCATGACAGCTCTGCAGATTCGCGAAAAGCGGGATTTGCCAGGGAAACAGCAAGCACGCCAGCTTCACTCGATCTGTGTGGGCGGCTCTCTGTGGGCGATTTGGATGCCAATGCAAGCGCATTGACGCTGTTGCGGGGCCCGATCAGGAGACGTCCTTATAATCGGGGGGAGATTGTATCGAAGAAATGCGCGGAGTTGGTCGAGTTTAATGACTTTTATTAGGCATCCGGTCAGATGCTCAACATCGCTTGAGCCCGTGCGCGTGGGCGCTGCTGTTCGACCCGGGCGCTGGCGGGCAGTGGCTGGTGCAGCCAGTTGAGACGGATTTCCTCGATTTCCACCCAGCCATCACCCATCGGTTGCAGGCTGCATTGCTTGAAAGCCTGGCAATGGCCGTTGCGGTCGAGCAGGGCAAAGCTGCGGTGCAGCGGGCGTGGGGCGAACAACGAGATCAGATAGCGCATGGCAGTGTTCCTTTTGGGGATCTGTGAGGAAGATTGGCAAAGGGCCGTGACGCGCACGTGTATGGGGGGTGAAGAATCTGTGACAGGAACCGCTGGCAGCGGGTTTTGTCTGAGATTTCAGTGCTGGTGACCCACAGTGGCCCACCGCTATACTGCCGGCCTGTCTGTGCCTGATTCTGGAGAGAAGAGCATGTTGCAACGCCTGTTGTTCGGTTTGATCACTGTGACCAGTTTGACCCTGGTTGGCTGCGCCCACAGCCCGCAACAACTGAGCCCGGAACCGAAGCTGACCACTCAGCTGGCACCGGTCGGCCACGGCCAGCCTGTCGTGGTCCGTGTGGTCGACGGTCGTCCGTCGCCAACCCTCGGCACCCGTGGCGGCCTGTACCCGGAAACCAGCGCCATCACTGTTCAGCGCGAGCAGATCCTGCCGAAGTTGCAGGCCCAGGCTGAAGCCGCCGTGCGTCTGCTCGGGTTCACCCCGACCAACAACGCGCCCAATGCACCGCAACTGACCGTGACCTTGGCGGAACTGAAATACCAGTCGCCGAAAGAAGGCATGTACGTGACCGAGGCCACCATCGGCGCGACCTTCCGCTCCGACGTGCAGAACGCCAACCGTCGCTACAGCGGCCGTTACGGTGCCTCGCTGGACCAGCGTTTCGGCATGGCGCCGAACCAGGAAACCAACACCAAACTGGTCAGCGACGTGCTGAGCGATGCGCTGACCCGTCTGTTCAAGGACCCGACCGTGGGTCAGGTCCTCGCCGAGTAAGTGTTCGGTTGATGTGAAAAAGCCCGGGGCCAGTGATGGCTCCGGGCTTTTTCGTTCAGGCGGCTTGTGAATAGAAGTCGAGAACGCTGACGCCGGTCAGCAGGTCGGTCTCGGGCAAGTCCGCATGCTGGTGCCCGCCGAGGGCGCAATACACCAGCCAGTGGCGATCCTGGACATTGAAGGCCAGGCTGCCGACGAGGGTTTGCTGCTCGTCGGACGGGGAGATGAGGTACAGGCGATCCTGGTTTTCAGCGTGAAGCATGTCGCGTTCCGTGTCGGTTTCGAGGCGCGCAGGGTGACTGAAACAAATGACGATGCCGTGACACAGGACAGCCATCGGTCGATTGGCGGGTTATTTGTCGTAAAGGGTAGGGCAGTCGGGGAGGGTTTCGGTAGAATCCGCGCCGCGGTCGTCGGTCTGGCGCTCGCCATACCGGTCTAGATTGAGGTCTGTGATGTCGCTGCACTTGATGACGCTGTTTACCGCCCATCCCGCCAAGCTGATCAACCTGTTGGCCCTGCTGCTGGCCTTTCCCGGCAGTTGGCTGCTGCACGCGACCCGCCGCCGTGAACAACGGGCCATGGCCAGTATCGCGGCCCAGCGTCATAGTCAGCCGGATCAGGAACCGGTGCTCGATTGGGCGACCCTGCGCATGAACCGCTTCTTCTATCGCTTCGGTTTTGCCTGCCTGGGCCTGGCATTGCTGGTGTCCTGGATCAGTACCCGCTTCTGAACGAAAAACGGCGCCCGAAGGCGCCGTTCTTGTATCCAGCCGACACCGCTTACAGCGGCAGGCCAGCCTTGACCCGGTACTGATTGCGCACCGGCGTCGCATATTGCAGCACCAGATACGGACGATGCTCTTGCGGGCAAGCGTCCAGACGGCTTTGCCATTCTTCCTGGGCCTTGGCCAGTTCCTCGGCGCCAAACACTTCGGCAGCCTTCGGCACGTTCAGTTGCGGATCGGCATCAGCCCACTGCGCGTATGCCAGGTAATGCACCGGGAACAACCGGTAGCCGCCGAGAATCTGCTTGTCCATTTCGACCGCCAATTGCTTGGTGTCCTCGAACAGCTCGGTGATCGGCGCGGCGAAGTTCACGTGCACCCGGCCCTTGTAGCCGGTGATGCCCTTGGCAATGCTCACGTCATCCTCGCCCGGCGCCTTGCTGTAGGTGCCGGTGGTGGCGCGGATGTACAGCTCGCGGGCCTTGGCCTGGTCGCACGGGTCGTATTCGTAGCTGATCGACACCGGGGTCAGGTTCAGCGACTGAATGACTTCGCCGAACGGCTCGTCCTTGCGGCTCATGTGGAACATCTTGAGGATCGCCGATTCGGTACGGTCGTCGCCGTCCTTCGCGCGGCCTTCGGCCTGGGCGATCCAGATCGAGGCGCAGTCGTTGCGAATCGAGTGGTTGATGTACGCCGACAGCAGTTGATACGCCGCCATTTTCTCGCGGCGCCCGGTGATCGAACGGTGCACGATGAAGCTCTTGTTCAAACGCATCAGATCGCTGACGAACGGCTTTTGCAGCAGGTTGTCGCCAATCGCGATGCGTGGGGTCGGCAGGCCGGCGTGGTACACGGCGTAGTTGACGAAGGCCGGGTCCATGACGATGTCGCGGTGGTTGGCGATGAACAGATAAGCGCTGCCGGACTTGAATTGCTCGACACCGGTGTAGGTCACGCCATCGGTGGCGCGCTCGATGGTGTGGTCGACGTAGAACTCGACCTTGTCCTGCAAAGTGGCCACGGAGGTCACGTCGGCGAACTCACGACGCAGCCGATGGGCTATAAGTGGTTTGAGCATCCAGCCGAAGGCACCGGCAAAACGCGGGAAGCGGAAGTGGGTGAGGATATCTAGAAACGCCTTGTCGCCGAGCAGTCGCGCCAGTACCGCAGGTACTTCGCTGTCGTCGTAAGGTCGGATGGCATCGAATTCGCCCATCATGCTCTCTTGTTGGAAACGGCTAGGGTAAGTAAAGGTTTTGATCGAAAACCAACGGGGCACGGTCTGAAAAAGTAGCCAGACAAAAATAGCCCTGCAAATAGACCGGCGATTATACGCACAAGTCACCCGGGAGACCGCGATGCTGGAAAGCGCAGTATATGAATGTCCGTATTGTGGTGAAGAGGTCGAGACGACCGTGGATCTCTCCGCTGGCGACCACACCTATATCGAAGACTGTCAGGTGTGTTGTCGGCCGATCACGTTTGTTTTGCAGGTCCATGGAGAGGACTGGTTTCTGGAAGTCTTCAGCGAAAACGAGTGAGGCGCGCCCATGCAGCGAATCTACGAGCCGGAAAACCTGATGGAAGGCGAGATGCTCAAGGGCATGCTCGAAAGCGAGGGCATCGAGGCGCATCTGGTCGGGCGCGATCTGCTGGGCGGCACGGGGGAGTTGCCGATCTTCGGTTTGCTGGGCCTGTCGGTCGATAACGACCAGGCCGAATACGCCCGCGAGCTGATCCGTGCGTACAATGCCGCGCTGCCGCTGCCCGGCGATGAACCGGACAGTTATCCCGGGACGCTGGTCTGTTAGGCTGGCGTTCGTTTTGTTTGTGAGTCGTGCTGCCCCATGTGTGGACGTTATGCCCTGTTTCGCTGGAACCGCGATTTCGCGAGCCTGCCAGGTTTTCCTGCCGATCAGCAGGCGCAGTGGAACATTTCCCCCAACGATTCGGTGTTGATGCTGCGCGCCGAACCTGACGGCCAGCGCACGCTGGCCCGTGCCCGTTGGGGCCTGACGCCGCCGTGGCTGACCGACCTGTCACGCACGCCGGCCCACGCTCGGGCCGAAACCGTCGCCGAACAGCCGATGTTCCGTGAAGCCCTGCGTTTGCGGCGCTGTCTGCTGCCGGCCAACGGTTTCTACGAATGGCGCGGCAATGTGCGCAAACGGCCGTACTGGCTGACACCGGGGGAAGGTGCTTCGTTGTTTTTTGCGGCGATCTGGGAGGCGTATCCGGTGCAGGAGCAGGTTTGGCTGAGCACGGCGGTGATCACCCAGTCGGCGGCCAGTCAGCGCCGGCCGTTGATTCTCGATGAGGCGGGGCAGGCGGCATGGCTTGATCTCGAGACGCCGCTGCATGTCCTGCAAGGCCTGCTCGCCAGCGAGCCCGCTGCCTTGCGCGAGCGGGTGCTGGCGAATCTGGTCAATGATCCGAAGCTCAACGGGCCGGAGTGTCTGACTCCGGCCTAGCAGCAGATCAAGAGCCCCTCACCCTAGCCCTCCCGAAACGTCGGACCGCCCAGAGGGAGAGGGGACCGATTGGGGGATGCTTCAGTAATGTACTGACCTGCACGATTTGCTTTGAATCCATAATCGACTCGGTTTTTCAGGTCGATGGATAGCTCAAGACTGCTCGGTCGGCTCCCTCTCCCTCCGGGAGAGGGCTGGGGTGAGGGGGTGGCTCTTAAACCTTGAACTGGTTGATCAACCGCCGCTGCTGCTCCGCCAGTTTGGTCAGATCCGCACTCGCCGAACTCGACTCATCCGCGCCACCGGCCACTTCATTGGCCACCTGACCGATATTGATCACGTTGCGGTTGATGTCGTCGGCCACCGCGCTCTGTTCTTCGGCAGCGCTGGCGATCTGGGTGTTCATGTCGTTGATCACCGACACTGCCTGGGTGATGGTTTCCAGCGCTTCGGCCGCCTTCGCCGCGTGCTGCACACTTTCGTCGGTGCGGTTCTGGCTGTCTTCCATGACCCGCACTACATCGCGGGTGCCCTGTTGCAGTTGCTGGATCATGCTCTGAATTTCTTCGGTGGCCTTCTGGGTTTTCTGCGCCAGGTTGCGCACTTCATCGGCCACCACCGCGAAGCCGCGTCCTTGTTCACCCGCGCGGGCCGCTTCAATCGCCGCGTTGAGGGCCAGCAGGTTGGTCTGCTCGGCGATTCCGCGAATGGCGATCAGGATCGCGTTGATGTTTTCGCTGTCCTTGGCCAGCGTCTGCACCACGTCCACGGCCTTGCCGATTTCCACGGCCAGCACGCCAATCGAGTCGGAGGTGTCACGCACGATCTGCATGCCCTGACTGGCGGCCTGATCGGCATGGCTGGCGGCTTGTGCGGCCTGGGTCGCATTGCGCGCCACATCCTGCGCGGTGGCGGTCATTTCCTGCACAGCGGTGGCCACCTGATCGATCTCGGCCATCTGTTTCTGTATGCCGATATTGGTACGGATCGCGATGTCCGCCGTGTGCTCCGAGGAATCGCTGACGCTCTGCACCGACGACACCACCTGCGTGATCATCCCCTGCAACTTGGCGAGGAAGGTATTGAAGCCTTTGGCGATGGAGCCGAGTTCGTCGTTGCGATCACTGGTCAGGCGACGGGTCAGGTCGCCCTCGCCCTGGGCGATGTCATCGAGCATGGTCACCATTTGTTTGAGCGGACGGGCGATGCCGTGGCCCACCAGCCAGATCACCAGCAGGCCGAGGCCGGCAATGATCAGGCCGACCATGGCCATGCCGAAGGTGTCGGATTTGCGCTGGGCGTCGAGGTCGCCTTGGAGCTTTTGCAGATCGGCCATCACCGCGTCGAGCGGCAGTTGCAGCATCAGCGTCCAGCGTGCGTCGGTCTGGCCGATGCCGAACGGCAGGTACAACTCGATCCGGCCTTGCTCTTTATTGACGGTGTAAGTCACTTCGCCGCGCTTGAGATTGGCCATGTTGGCAATCTGCTGGGCGTCGAGGATGTCGCTGACCTTCTCGCCGAATTTGCTCGGGTCCTTGGTATAGGCGACGATCCGGCCGTTGCTGCCGATCAGGGCCATTTGCCCGGCGCCGCTGTAGAGTTTCTGGTTCGCGCCCAGGAGCATTTCCTGAATGAAGTTCACCGACAGGTCGGCCCCGACGATGCCCTGGAACGCGCCGTTGAGCATGATCGGTTCGATGAAGGAGGCGAGCATGACGATCTTGTCACCGACCTTGTACGGGGCCGGATCGATCACGCAGGATTTCCTGGTTTCTTTCGAGCACAGGTAATACTCGCTGGCGCGCACGCCGGTGGACAGGACTTTCTGGTCGTCGACGTCCACCAGTTTGTCCAGGCCCAGGGTGCCATCGTCGTTGCGGAACCACCACGGCAGGAAGCGCCCGTTGGCGGGATCGATCCCGACAACCTGAGTGCCGACGTAGGCCGCGTCATTGTGGTCCAGTGCGTTCTTTTCCCAGCCGATGTAGGTGCCGAGAATCTTCGGATTCTTCTCGACGTTTTCCTTGATCAGGCTGATCAGTTGCTCGCGGCTGACGTTCAGGCGTGGCTGGCCGTCGGCGCCCGGCGTGCCGAGCAGGGCGTTGACGCGTACCAGTCCGCCGGCGATCAACAGTGGCGCTTCCAGTTCGCGCTGGATCTGGCTGACCTGGGTCTGCGCCAGCGACGTCAGGCGCTGTTCGATGACTTGCTCGAACTGGGCCTGGGTCCGTTGCTGGACCATTTCCTGGGTGCGGGCACCGGAGAACAGCGCGTACAGCACCAACGCGGCGACTACGCTGAGCACGATGGCGCCGGCCAGGGCAGCCACGGAAAACTGGATCGACTTGAACTTCATGGGAGCTCCGCACGCGAGAGGACGTCTGCGCTGTTGTATCGGCAGCCACTATTGAGCCATGAGGTATAGAGAGAGTAATTGCAGCGCAATGTCGCAAATGGATCAGTGAGCGACGCAGTTGCAGCGGGCTTGTCGGTGGATATGAATGTTTTCCTACAGGTCAGAAGGAGGTCTTCTGAAATCAGGTGCAACACGTCCGTTGTATCTGGCGTCGATACCATTACCCGCCTAGGATACGCGGCAGGTTTTCAGGGAGCTTTTGAATGAACAAGACATTGGTTGTAAGTGCACTGAGCGCAGCGCTGTTGCTGGCCGGTTGTCAGTCGGTCAACACCACCAGCGGCGGTGCCGTGGGCGTCGAGCGCAAGCAGTACATGTTCAGCATGCTGTCCTCGCAAGAGGTCGACCAGATGTATGCCCAGTCCTATCAGAAGACCGTGGGCGAAGCATCCAGCAAAGGCGTGCTGGACAAGACCAGCAACGATGCCAAACGTGTTCAGGCGATTGCCAACCGCTTGATCGCTCAGGCGCCGAACTTCCGTCCGGATGCGGCGCAATGGCAGTGGGAAGTGAACCTGATCAAGAGCGACGAACTCAACGCCAACTGCGGGCCTGGCGGCAAGATCATTTTCTACACCGGTCTGATCGACAGCCTGAAACTCACCGACGATGAAATCGCCGCGGTCATGGGCCATGAAATCGCCCACGCCCTGCGCGAGCATGGTCGTGAAGCCATGTCCAAGGCTTATGGCATCGAAATGGCCAAGCAGGGCGCCGGTGCGTTGCTCGGCCTGGGTCAGGACAGCCTGGCGCTGGCCGACACCGTGGCCAACTACGGCATGACGCTGCCCAACAGCCGCGCCAACGAGAACGAGGCCGACCTGATCGGTCTGGAACTGGCCGCGCGTGCCGGGTACAACCCGAATGCCGCCATTACCCTGTGGAACAAGATGAGCAAGGCATCTGAAGGCGCCCCGCCGGAGTTCATGAGCACTCACCCGTCTTCCAGCAGCCGCACGGCTGCCTTGCAGGCGGCGATTCCGAAGGTCATGCCGCTTTACGAGAAAGCGCCCAAGTCCTGAAACAATGATCGCTCCCACACTGAGTGGGGGAGCGATCTGCCGGATCAAACCCAGCCGCTGCTCTGCATCGCCTTGTAGACCGCGACGATTGCCAGGATCAGGAACGCCGAGGCCGCCAGTCGACGGATCAGGGTCAGTGGCAGTTTCTCCGCTGCAAAATTACCCGCCAGTACCACCGGCACGTTGGCGATCAGCATGCCCGCCGTGGTGCCGATGATCACCAGCCACAGCTCCGGGTATTGCGCCGCCAGCATCACGGTAGCGATCTGGGTCTTGTCACCGATTTCCGCGAGGAAGAACGCAATCAGCGTGGTCAGGAATGGCCCGAACTTGCGGGCGGTGCTGGCTTCATCGTCATCCATCTTGTCCGGCACCAGCGTCCACAGGGCGGTGGCGGCGAAACTTGCGGCGAGAATCCAGTGCAGGACGGAATCGGAGAAGAAGCTGCCGAACCAGGCGCCGACCGCACCGGCTGCCGCGTGGTTGGCCAGGGTCGCAGCCACGATACCGGCGATGATCGGCCAGGGTTTGCGGAAGCGAGCGGCGAGAATCAGCGCGAGCAGTTGCGTCTTGTCGCCGATTTCGGCCAAGGCAACGATTGCGGTGGGAACGAGTAACGAGTCCAGCATCAGGATTTCCTAAGGGGCGGGTCGACACGGCTATGACACGTACAGCCTTCCCGCCCCGGGTAAGGTGTGCGTGTCATAGGTCTTGTCAAACCCTGCGATCCGTCTGGTGCGGACGCTTGGGTCGCATACGCCATGATCTGAGGATCAAGTATGTTGACGTATGCCGGACGAGCTTGGCGCTCGTGGGAGACTACTCCCCTAGGACGGAGCGGATTCTGCCTAGGCGCAATCCATTCGGCAAGTGCTAATTTTCAGCCGCGCTTGGCCCGGTAAATCCGGAAACCATTGCCTTCGGCCTTGATCGCGCAGACTCCGAGATGCTCCTCGATAAGCGGCTGGTACTTCAGGAAACTGTTGGCAACCAGACGAAGTTCTCCGCCGTTTTTCAGATGTTTTGCCGCTTTTCGCAGCAAGTTTTCGGTGGCGAAGTAATCGGTGTGCACGCCGACATGGAACGGTGGATTGCTCAGAATCGCGTTTAAACCCATCGGCGCGGCGTCGATGCCGTCACCGGTCAGCACCTCGGCTTCCAGACCGTTGGCTGCCAGCGTCAGCCGGCTGCTGGCGGCAGCGAAGGCATCAACGTCGAGCAACGTGACCTGATTGTGCGGGTAACGGCGCTTGACCGCCGCGCCAAGCACGCCGGCACCGCAACCGAAGTCCAGCAAATGACCGCTCGGCAGTTTGTCCAGGTGTTCCAGCAGCAGGGCGCTGCCGCGATCCAGTCGGCCATGGCTGAACACGCCCGGCAGGCTGATAACTTTCAACGGGCCTTCGGCCAGCGGCAGTTCGTAGGTTTGCGCCAGGCTTTCCAGCGGTTTGGCTTCAGGTGCGTTGGCCACCGTCACTTGCCACAGCTGACAGTGTCGTGCGCTGTCGAGCTTGCGCGGTTTGCCGAACGGGTTGAGCTGTTTGGAGGCGCCTTCGATGCCGCTGCGTTTTTCCCCGACCAGATACACCTCACGCCCGGCCAAGCGCGAAGCCACGGCATTGAGGATGTAATCGGTCAGGTCCTTGGCCTTGGGCAGGAACACCACGGCATTGGTGAATTCGCGCTCCGGCACGTTCACGCCAAAATGGCTACGCCCTTCGAAGCGCGCTTCGAGCGCAGCCTGATCGCCGGCATGCCAGCACCAGCCAAACGCCTCGGGCAGGCGCCCCAAAAGATCATCGGCAGGCAAACCGGCCAACAACACCGAACCCTGGAATAACTCGGCCTGACGAAGCAGTACTTCACTGCGCGGATCCATAACTGCTCCTGTGAAAAAAAGTGCCGCAGTTTATCAACTGACGACCCGCAGCGCCTTACCGCTGTAGAACGCCCGGGTGTTTTCCACCAGTTGGCCGACGATTCGCTGCCGCGCTTCGCGACTGCCCCAGGCGTTATGCGGGGTGACGATCAGGCGCGGGATGTCGGCGGCCAGCAGCGGATTGCCGTTGGTCGGTGGTTCGACGCTCAACACATCGGTGGCCGCGCCGCCGAGATGACCACTGCGCAGAGCATCGGCCAAGGCCTGTTCATCGATCAACCCGCCACGGGCGGTGTTGACCACGAAGGCGCCGGGTTTCATCGAAGCGAGTTCGCGGGCGCCGATGAAGTGCCGGGTGTGTTCGTTGAGCGGGCAGTGCAGGGTGAGGGCGTCGATTTGCGGCAGCAATTCTTCCAGTGGCAGGCGATCCGGACGGGCCGGGCGCCCCGGAATCTGCCCCAGCAACACGCGCATGCCGAAGGCTTCGGCCAGTCGCGCGACCGCGCCGCCGAGTTCGCCATGACCGAGCAAGCCAAGGGTTTTGCCTTCCAGCTCGACGATCGGGTAATCCAGCAGGCAGAACTGTTTTGCTTGCTGCCAGCGGCCTTGGCTGACGGCTTTTTGATAATCGGCCAGACGCGTGGCGAGGTTGAGCAACAGCATGATCGTGTGCTGCGCCACCGACGGCGTGCCGTAACCCTGACAGTTGCACACGGTGATGCCGTGGGCGCGGGCGGCGGCCAGATCGACGTTGTTGGTGCCGGTGGCGGTGATCAGGATCAGCTTCAGCTGTGGGTTGGCGGCCATGGCGGCGGCGTCGATCAGGACCTTGTTGCTGATCGCCACGGTCGCACCTTGCAGGCGTTCGGCAACCTGCGCAGGCAACGTCTGGGCGAACAGTTGCAGATCGCTGAAGCAGTCACGCAAAGGGCTCAGATCGAGATCGCCAAGATCCAGCGAAGGGTGATCGAGGAATACGGCGCGGTGGGCGTTCGTCATCAACTGTACCTGTCGTGCTTTGAAGGGAAGGCGTAATCTGCCGAGCCTACCAGATGAAACAACTCGTTACGCTTGGCCGAAAGGAGCCCCCATGTACTGGACCGAATTCTTGACCGTTGCCCTGATCCACCTGCTGGCCGTCGCCAGTCCCGGTCCTGATTTCGCCGTGGTGGTGCGCGAAAGCGTGACTCACGGGCGTCGTGCCGGAACCTGGACGGCGTTGGGCGTGGGCACGGCGATTTTTCTGCACGTCGGTTATTCGTTGCTGGGGATCGGGTTGATCGTTTCCCAATCGATCGTGCTGTTCAACGCCTTGAAATGGGCAGCCGCCGCGTACCTGCTGTACATCGGCTTCAAAGCCCTGCGCGCGCAACCGGCGAAAACCGTCGCCGATGATCTGCACAAAGCGGCCGGCGAGCGCACCGCACGTGGCGCGTTCACCTCGGGCTTTGTGACCAACGGTCTGAACCCGAAAGCCACGCTGTTCTTCCTGTCGCTGTTCACCGTGGTGATCAACCCGCACACCCCGCTGGCAGTCCAGGCCGGTTACGGGATCTATCTGGCTGTCGCGACCGCGACCTGGTTCTGCCTGGTGGCAATGTTGTTCAGCCAGCAGCGCGTGCGCGCCGGTTTCGCCCGTATGGGCCACTGGTTCGACCGCACCATGGGCGCGGTGCTGATCGCCATCGGCGTGAAACTCGCGTTCACCGAGATGCATTGATCCTGCGGTGACGTAACGGATTCCGGCAAATGCTGGCGCAAAGCTAGCATTTGTACGGCTCTGCAAATCATTCCTTTGGCTGATTTGGCTGACGTATAACGGTTCTAGAGTACGAAACTCCAACGCCAACACCGTGCAGTCAGAAAAGGGATTCTTATGTTGCAGACTCGCGTTATTCCGCCCGCCGAAGGGGCGTACCAGTATCCACTGCTGATTAAACGGCTGCTGATGTCGGGCGCCCGTTACGAGAAAACCCGCGAGATCATCTACCGTGACCAGCTGCGCTACAGCTACCCGACCCTGATCGAGCGTGTTGCGCGGTTGGCCAACGTGCTGACGGCGGCCGGCGTAAAGGCGGGTGACACCGTGGCGGTAATGGACTGGGACAGCCATCGCTACCTGGAGTGCATGTTTGCGATCCCGATGATCGGCGCGGTGATTCACACCATCAACGTGCGTCTGTCGCCGGAACAGATCCTCTACACCATGAACCACGCCGAGGACCGCTTCGTGCTGGTCAACAGCGAGTTCGTCGGGCTGTATCAGGCCATCGCGCCGCACCTGACCACGGTGGAGAAAACCCTGCTGCTGACCGATCTTCCGGAAAAAACCGCCGATCTGCCGAATCTGGTCGGCGAATACGAGCAATTGCTGGCGGCCGCCAGTCCCCAGTACGACTTCCAGGATTTCGACGAGAACTCGGTCGCCACCACGTTCTACACCACGGGCACCACCGGCAATCCGAAAGGTGTGTATTTCACCCATCGGCAACTGGTGCTGCACACCATGGGCGTGTCGACCATCATGGGCGCCATCGACAGTGTGCGGCTGCTGGGTACCAACGACGTGTACATGCCGATCACCCCGATGTTCCATGTGCATGCGTGGGGCTTGCCGTATGTGGCGACCATGCTCGGGCTCAAGCAGGTCTATCCGGGGCGTTACGACCCGGAGTTCCTGGTCGAGCTGTGGCGCAAGGAAAAGGTCACGTTCTCACATTGCGTGCCGACCATCCTGCAGATGGTGCTCAATGCCAAAGGCGCGCAGGGCACCGATTTCGGCGGCTGGAAAATCGTCATCGGCGGCAGTGCCCTCAATCGCACACTGTATGAAACAGCCAAGAGCAAGGGCATTCAACTGACGGCCGCTTACGGCATGTCGGAAACCGGGCCACTGGTTTCGTGCGCGCATCTGAACGACGAATTGATGGCAGGCACCGAAGACGAGCGCACCACTTACCGGATCAAGGCCGGCGTGCCGGGGCCATTGGTCGAAGCAGCCATCGTCGACACCGAGGGCAATTTCCTCCCAGCGGACGGCGAGACCCAGGGCGAACTGGTGCTGCGCGCACCGTGGCTGACCGAGGGCTACTTCAACGAACCGCAGAAGGGCGCCGAGCTGTGGGCCGGCGGCTGGCTGCACACCGGCGATGTGGCGACGCTCGACGCCATGGGTGTGATCGATATCCGCGACCGGATCAAGGACGTGATCAAGACCGGCGGCGAGTGGATCTCTTCGCTGGATCTCGAAGACCTGATCAGTCGACACGTCGCGGTACGTGAAGTAGCAGTGGTGGGGATAGCCGATCCGCAGTGGGGCGAGCGTCCGTTTGCCTTGCTGGTGGTGCGCGAAGGGCACGTTATAGGGGCGCGCGAGCTCAAGGAACACCTCAAGCCGTTCGTTGAACTGGGGCACTTGAGCAAGTGGGCGATCCCGAGCCAGATCGCGCTTGTTACTGAAATTCCCAAGACCAGTGTCGGCAAGCTCGACAAGAAGCGCATCCGCCTCGACATCACCGAATGGCAGGCCAACAACAGCACCTTCCTCTCGACGCTTTGAGCGTCCGCTGGCGCGCCGAAAACGGCGCGCCAGACCCACCAAGCAAGCGCTTGGCTTGTGAAATCCGAATTTTCAGCCATCCTTGCCGTGCCGACATGTGTCGGACTGGCGAAAGGACTGTTCCAGAGTGGCCGGCAGCTGCAAATCACACTTTAGAGGGATCAAGCAGTACCACCTGCTGGCTATAGTCCGCTCAAGGATTTTTAAGAACGGGGCACACGCACAAACGGGGCGATGCAACATTGAAGCGATTTCGGGAAGCCTCTGGCACCCGGTCCTTCAGGCGTTTTTAAAAGTACTCACTGCCATAACAATAATGCACATGGAGTAGCGTCGATGACCTCAGTAAACCAGTTCTGGCGCCGGGCAAAGCTGCCTCTGGCCGTCAGTCTTGCTTCTTCGCTCGCCGGGCCCGCATTCGGCGTCAGTTTCAACGTCGGTGAAATCGAAGGCCAGTTCGACTCCTCCCTGTCGATCGGTGCCAGTTGGTCCACCCAGAGCCCGAACAAGAACCTCATCGGCGTCAACAATGGCGGTCACGGTCTGTCCCAGACTTCCGACGACGGCCACGCCAACTTCAAGAGCGGCGAAACCTTCTCGAAGATCTTCAAGGGCATCCATGACCTTGAACTGAAATACGGCGACACCGGCGTGTTCGTCCGTGGCAAGTACTGGTACGACTTCGAACTGAAAGACGAGAGCCGCGAGTTCAAGGACATCAGCGACAGCAACCGCAAGGAAGGCGCCAAGTCTGCCGGCGGCCAGATCCTCGATGCCTTCGTCTACCACAACTACGCGATCGCCGATCAGCCGGGCTCCGTGCGTCTGGGCAAACAGGTGGTGAGCTGGGGTGAAAGTACCTTCATCGGTGGCGGCATCAACTCGATCAACCCGATCGACGTTTCCGCGTTCCGTCGCCCAGGCGCCGAGATCAAGGAAGGCCTGATCCCGGTCAACATGTTCTACGTGTCCCAGAGCCTGACCGACAACCTGTCGGCCGAAGCCTTCTATCAGCTGGAGTGGGACCAGACCGTCGTCGACAACTGCGGCACGTTCTTCTCCCAGCCGGACATTATTGCCGACGGCTGCACCGACAACTTGCGCGTACTCAACAAGCGCTCGCAGATCCCGGCCATTGCCCTGGGGCCATTGGCGGCCAACGGCGTCAACGTCAATGAAGAAGGTGTGCTGGTGCCGCGCGGCGCCGATCGCGATGCGCGCGACAGCGGCCAGTGGGGCGCGTCCCTCAAGTACATGTTCGAACCGCTGGACACCGAATTCGGTGCCTACTTCATGAATTACCACAGCCGTGCGCCGATCTTCAGTGCCACTGGCGCGCCGCAATCGGTCTACAACGGCGTAGCCGCATTGCCAGGTCCGTTTCAGGCACTCGGGCCGCTGCTGGTCGCGGGCAACTCGAAATACTTCGTCGAATACCCTGAAGACATCCGCCTCTACGGTCTGAGCTTCTCCACCACCTTGCCTACCGGTACGGCGTGGAGCGGTGAGATCAGCTATCGCCCGAATGCACCCGTGCAACTTAACTCCACCGACATCCTGTTCGCCGGTGTGCGTCCGCTGGGTGGCCCTTACGCCAATGCATCGCTGCTCAATGGCGTGCCGGGCCAGGATCTGCATGGCTACGAGCGCAAGGAAATCACTCAACTGCAAACCACCTTCACGCACTTCTTCGATCAGGTCATGGGCGCCAGCCGTCTGACCCTGGTGGGTGAAGTGGGCATGACTTACGTGGGCGGCCTCGAAAGCCGATCCGACAAGCGCTATGGCCGCGATCCGGTCTATGGCCCGGGCGAGCTGCCAGCCACCGGTACCACCAACACCTGCGTCAACATCCTCAACAACGGCACCATCAACGGCGCCGGACCAGGTTCGCCGCAGAACAACCGCAGCCGCAATTGCGACAACGACGGTTTCACCACGTCGATGTCCTGGGGCTACCGTGGCCGTGCGATCTGGGAATACAACGATGTGTTCGCCGGTGTGAACCTCAAGCCGAACGTGGCCTGGTCCCACGACGTCAGCGGCTACTCGCCAGGCCCTGGCGGCAACTTCGAGGAAGGTCGCAAGGCCGTCAGCCTGGGCGTCGATGCCGAGTATCAGAACACCTACACCGCGAGCCTGGCGTACACCAACTTCTTCGACGGCAAGTACACCACCGTGGATGACCGCGATTTCGTGGCGCTCAGCCTCGGCGTGAACTTCTAAGCACTGCATTTCAGGACGAACGAATTTATGAAAATAACAAAGAGTCTGTTCCACGCCGGTGTTCTGAGCCTGTCGCTGCTGGCGACCGGCGTCATGGCGGCGGTGCCTGCCGCCGAAGCGGACAAGCTGGGCAAGAGCCTGACCCCGATGGGCGCCGAAATGGCCGGTAACGCCGACGGCTCGATCCCGGCCTGGAAACCGATGCCGAAAAATGCCGGCACCGTCGACAGCAAAGGTTTCCTGTCCGATCCGTACGCCAGTGAGAAACCGCTGTTCACCATCACCAAGCAGAACGTCGATCAGTACAAGGCCAAGCTCGCGCCGGGCCAATACGCGATGTTCCAGCGCTATCCTGACACCTTCAAGATGCCGGTCTATCCGTCCCATCGCGGTGCCACCGTGCCGGATGCGGTGTTCGCAGCCATCAAGAAGAACGCCACCACCACGACCCTGGTGTCGGGCGGTAACGGTCTGGAAAACTTCGATACCGCCGTGCCGTTTCCGATTCCGAAAACCGGTGTGGAAGTGATCTGGAACCACATCACCCGCTATCGCGGCGGCAGCGTGACGCGTCTGGTGACCCAGGCCACGCCGCAACCGAACGGCTCGTTCAGCCTGGTGTACTTCCAGGACCAGTTCGTGTTCCGCGACAAGATGAAGGATTACGATCCGGCGAACCCGGGCAACATCCTGTTCTACTTCAAGCAGAAAGTGACCGCGCCGGCACGTCTGGCCGGTGGCGTGCTGCTGGTGCACGAAACCCTCGACCAGGTGAAGGAACCGCGTTCGGCGTGGGTCTACAACGCCGGTCAGCGTCGTGTGCGCCGCGCACCGCAAGTGTCCTATGACGGCCCGGGTACCGCGGCGGACGGCCTGCGTACCTCCGACAACCTGGACATGTTCAACGGCGCACCGGATCGCTACGACTGGAAACTGGTCGGCAAGCAGGAGATGTACATCGCCTCCGACAGCTACAAGCTCGACGATCCGAAACTCAAGTACACCGACATCATCAAGGCCGGGCACATCAACCAGGATCTGGCGCGTTATGAACTGCGTCGCGTCTGGCACGTGACCGCGACCCTGAAGGAAGGTCAGCGTCACATCTACGCCAAGCGTGACTTCTTCATCGACGAAGACACCTGGCAAGCCGCTGTCATTGACCACTACGACGGTCGTGGCCAACTGTGGCGCGTCGCCGAAGCGCACGCCGAGAACTACTACGACAAGCAAGTGCCGTGGTATGCCCTGGAAACCCTCTACGATCTGCAATCCGGTCGTTATCTGGCGCTGGGCATGAAGAACGAAGAGAAGCAGGCGTATGACTTCGGTTTCAGCGCCAACACCAGCGACTTCACCCCGGCTGCCCTGCGTCAGGATGGTGTTCGCTAAGCAGCTGTAAACCGAGGCCGCATCCTCGTGAATACGCCCCGACTGGTTCGGGGCGTTTTTTTTGCTATCAGTTTTTCCGTAGGCTTTTTGTAGCCATTTGTAGCAACGACCTTCATAACCGCTCCGTTTAAGGCTAGTCTGCGGACATCTGCTACGCCGCCAACAGCCATACGAACAAGAGCCGGCCATGACTGATCTGTCCCCACTTCCGGGTCCCGCAAGCGTTGCCGTCGCGGCACTGGACGGGCGTTTTTTTCGCCCGCCGCTACCCGATGGCTACGTGCTGCGACCCCGTTTGTGCGAGCGCCTGAGTGCGGGGCTCGGAGGGCGCCTGTTGCTGGTCAGCGCACCGGCCGGTTTTGGCAAGAGTTCGCTGGCGGTGGAGTTCTGTCAGAGTTTGCCGGCGCACTGGCAAAGTCTGTGGCTGGGCCTGAGCGCTCGCGACAGTGACCCGGGACGCTTCCTCGAGCGCTTGCTCGAGGGGCTGCAAGACTACTTTCCCGAACTCGGCAGCCGCGCACTCGGCTTATTGAAAATGCGCCAGCGTCATCAGCCATTCGCCTTCGAGGAATGGCTCGACGGCTTGCTCGATGAACTGGCTCTGCACCTGCTACCGACCTCGCCGTTGCTGCTCATACTCGACGATTACCACCTCGCGCAAGGGCCGGTGCTTGATCGTTGCCTGCAGTTTTTCCTCAACCATTTGCCCGATGGTCTGCTGGTCATGGTCACCAGTCGGCAGCGCCCGGACTGGCACCTGGCCCGTCTGCGCCTGTCGCGCCAGTTGCTGGAACTGCACGAACAGGATCTGCGCCTGACCCACGATGAAGCCCTGGCACTGCTCGATCGTCACAGCAGCTCACTGCGTGGCGAGGCGCTGGAAAACCTGATCCAGCGCAGCGAAGGCTGGGTGGCCGGGTTGCGATTCTGGCTGCTGGCGATTTCTGAAGCCGGCACCGAATCGGCCTTGCCTCAAGCGTTGAGCGGCGGGGAAGGGCTGATCCGTGAATACCTGCTGGAGGAAGTCATCGACTGCCTGCCCGCCGTGGTGCAGGCGTTCCTTTATGACACCGCACCGCAGGAGCGCTTTTGCAGCGAGCTGTGCGACGCGGTGCGCGAATCCCATGACAGTGCCGAGATCCTGCGTTTTCTCCTGGCACATCAGGTATTCCTCGTGCCGTTGGACGAGCACGGGCACTGGTATCGTTATCACCATCTGTTTTCGGATTTGCTGCGCAGTCGTCCCGTCGCCGGGGCGCTGGTACCGGCGGCCACGCTGCACCTGCGCGCTTGCCGCTGGTTCAATGCCCAGGGCCTGCTGGATGAAGCGGTGGAACAGGCATTGCGTGCAGGGCATCTGGACGTTGCGGCGAATCTGGTACAGAACCTGTCCGAAGAACAACTGCTGGCCGAGCAGAACGTCGGCATGCTGCTGCGCTGGAAAATGGACTTGCCTGACAGCCTGCTGATCAGCACCCCTCGCCTGATCGTGTTGTACAGCTGGGCGTTGGGACTGGCCTGTCAGCTCGACGCGGCCGAAGAACTCGCCAGTCACCTGAGCCGGTTTCTGCCGGCACCTTCTGCCACTGCACAGAAATCGATGTTGGCCCAATGGCTGGCGCTCAAGGGCATCATCGCCCGTGGGCGGGGCCATCGCGAGCAGACCATCGAATACTGCAGCGAGGCACTGGAAAGCCTGCCGGCCAAGCGCTACGGCCAGCGCCTGATGTGCCTGTCGACCTTGTCCAACCTCGCGATCGCCGACGGTGATCTGTGGCGTGCACGGGGCCTGAACCGCGAGTCGCTTGAACTGGCGCAGCGGGTCGGCAATCCATTGTTCGAGGCGCTGGCGCATTACGATCGTGCCCGCGTCCTGCAGGCACGGGGCGAAATCCTGCGCGCGCTCGATGAAGTGCGCCAAGGGCTGGAGCGCTTGCGCGGCTTGTCCGTACAGCGGTTGTACGCGGTGCGTGCGCGACTGACGCTGTACGAGGGTTTTCTGCTGGCCATGCGGTTGCAGCCGCAGGCGGCAAGGGTGCGATTGCAGGCAGGCCTGACTGAAGCGCGGGCCTGTCGCGACATCAGCGTGCTGATCGGTCACTGCGTGATCGCCCGCCTGGACGGCAACAGCGGCGATTTTGCCAAGGCCTTTGCCGAGCTGGCCGAGGCCGAACGCCTGATGCACATCTGGGACGTCCCGCCGATCTACTACCTGGCGATGATCACTCTGGTCAAATGTGAACTGTGGCTGGCCCAAGGGCGCATCGATCTGGCCGAAGCCTGGCTGGCGCGATTGGGCCAGACCTATACCGGTGAACGTGCTGCGGCTCCGCCGGAGTTTCATCCGCAGTTGCCGTTGCATGTCGAATTGCAGCAGGCGCTGCTGGATGTCATTCAGGGGCAGCCGATGCTTGCTGAGGGTCGGCTGAACGTGCTGCTGGAGAACGGCCAGCAAACCGGACGACAGCTGCTCAGCGTGATGGCGTTGACGCAAAAAGTGGCGTTGCTGCTGGCGGATGGGCGCGAACCCGAAGCCCGCAAGGCGTTGAGTCAGGCGCTGGAAGCGGCGGCCGGCGGGGTCCTGCAACCCTTCGATGCGCTGGTCAAAGAACATGCGGACTGGCTGCGGGGGCAATTGTCTCTGACCGCACCGACACCTGTCGGTCAGCAATTGCTCGAGCATTTTCCCCAGACGCCGGCTCGCTCGACTGCGGAGTCGGCCGTCACTGAACAGCTCAGCAGTCGAGAGCTCGCCGTTTTGCGGTTGATTGCTCGGGGTTGCTCGAATCAGGAAATCAGCGATCAGTTGTTCATCTCGCTGCACACGGTTAAAACCCATGCCAGCCATATCAACAGCAAGCTGGGAGTGGAGCGCCGGACACAGGCGGTGGCGCGGGCCAAAGAACTCGGAGTTTTGAGCTGAGACTTCGGGCTCGATCAAGGCAAACAAAAACGCCCCGAATCAATCGAGGCGTTTTTGTTGTATGACCCGCGAGCGGGCCGGGGGGAAAACGTTGTATCAGGCGACCAGATCGTTGGTGTTGAAGTCGTTTACGCCCACCAGCTGGATTTCAAAGTCTGCACCAGCGTTGCCACTGACGTTGCCCGATAGTACGTGGTCGATGAAGCGCAGTTGACCTGCTCCGGTGAAATCGGCAGCACCGATAAAGCTGAACCCGTTGAAACCGGCAGTCAGCAAGTTGGCATCAAACTGAGTCAGGTCGATCTTGTCTCCCTGCAGGCTGTTGAAGTCAGTGATGACGTCACGGTTGGCTCCGATGCCCATTTGATTGACCGCCGCAAACACGAACGTGTCGGCCCCCGCGCCACCCGTGAGGATGTCGGCCCCGGCACCGCCGTCGAGGACGTTGTTGCCCGAGTTGCCGGTGATCTGGTTGTTCAGTGCGTTGCCGGTACCGTGCAAGTTGGCGCTGCCTTGCAGGATCAGGTTTTCGACATTGTTGGTCAGGGTGTAATCGACCGACGCGTACACATAATCGATTTCCGATGCCGAAGTGCCGTTCTCGATGACCACGTCACCGACGTTGTCGACCACATAGATGTCGTTGCCGGCACCACCGTTCATGGTGTCGGCGCCGGCGCCGCCATTGATGATGTTGTTGCCGGCGTTACCGGTGATCACGTTGTTCAGCTCGTTGCCGTTACCCGACGTGTTGCCCATGCCGGTGAGCACGAGATTTTCGAGATTGGCGCCCAGTGTCCAGTCCACGGAGGACTGAACGGTGTCGATCTCGCCGACCACGGTGCTGGTTTCGAAGATTGCATCATTGATGCTGTCGACGATGTAGGTGTCGTTGCCGGCACCACCGACCAGAACGTCGCCGCCACCGACGCCGCCATCGAGGATGTTGTCGCCGGAGTTGCCGGTAATCAGGTTGGCCAGGCTGTTGCCGGTACCGTTGATGTTGGCGGTGCCCTGCAGGGTGAGGTACTCGACGTTGGCGCCCAGGGTGTAACTGACTGTCGAGTAGACCGAGTCGATTTCCGAAGCCAGTGTGCTGGTTTCGATGATCACGTCACCGACGTTGTCCACCACATAGATATCGTTGCCGGCGCCGCCAACCATTGTGTCGGCTCCGGTGCCTCCGTTGAGGAGGTTGCTGTCGGCGTTGCCGATCAGGGTGTTGTCGAGGCTGTTGCCAAGCACGGTGAATACGCCGGCCCCCAGCACTGCGACGTTCTCCATGTTGTTCAGATTGCTCTGATTCAGGTCAATGGTATTAGTCTGCGCCGTGGCATTGAAGGTGATGGACAGGGTGTCGGTACCTTCATTGGCCAGTTCCTGCACCAGTGCCAGTTCGCCGAACTGGTCGAGGCTGTAGGTATCGTTGCCCTTGCCACCGATCATGGTGTCGAGGCCGGCGCCGCCGTCAAGAACGTTGTTGCCATCGTTGCCGGTCAGCACGTTGTTCAGGCTGTTGCCGACCGCGAAGGTGTTGCCGGTACCGGTCAGCGTGATGTTTTCAATGTTGGCGCCCAGCACATAGGAAACCGAGGCCAGGACACTGTCGATCTCGCTCGCCAGGGTGCTGGTTTCGACGACGACATCCCCGGCGTTGTCGACGATGTAGGTGTCGTTGCCTGTCCCGCCAATCAGGATGTCGGCCCCGGCACCGCCGTCGAGGACGTTGTTGCCCGAGTTGCCGGTGATCTGGTTGTTCAGTGCGTTGCCGGTACCGTTGAGGTTGGCGCTGCTTTGCAGGATCAGGTTTTCGACATTATTGGTCAGGGTGTAGTTGATCGACGCGTACACATAATCGATTTCCGATGCCGAAGTGCCGTTCTCGATGACCACGTCACCGACGTTGTCGACCACATAGATGTCGTTGCCGGCACCACCGTTCATGGTGTCGGCGCCGGCGCCGCCGTTGATGACGTTGTTGCCGGCGTTACCGGTGATCATGTTGTCCCGCTCGTTGCCGGTGCCCGAAGTGTTGCCGGTGCCGGTGAGCACGAGATTTTCGAGGTTGGCGCCCAGCGTCCAGTCCACGGAAGACTGGACGGTGTCGATCTCGCCGACCACGGTGCTGGTTTCGAAGATTGCATCATTGATGCTGTCGACGATGTAGGTGTCGTTGCCGGCCCCGCCGACCAGAACGTCGCCGCCGCCGACGCCGCCGTCGAGGATATTGTCGCCGGAGTTGCCGGTAATCAGGTTGCCCAGGTTGTTGCCGGTACCGTTGATGTTGGCGGTGCCCTGCAGGGTGAGGTACTCGACATTGGCACCCAGGGTGTAGCTGATCGACGAGAGAACGGTGTCGATTTCCGACACCAGGGTGCTGGTTTCGACGACGACATCCCCGGCGTTGTCGACGATGTAGGTGTCGTTGCCGGTCCCGCCAATCATGATGTCGGCCCCGGCACCGCCGTCGAGGACGTTGTTGCCCGCGTTGCCGGTGATCTGGTTGTTCAGCGCGTTGCCGGTACCATTGAGGTTGGCGTTGCCTTGCAGGACCAGGTTTTCGACATTGTTGGTCAGGGCGTAGTCGATCGACGCATACACATAGTCGATTTCCGATGCCGAGGTACCGTTCTCGATGACCACGTCGCCGATGTTGTCGACCACATAGATGTCGTTACCGGCGCCACCGTTCATGGTATCGGCCCCGGCGCCGCCATTGACGATGTTGTTGCCGGCGTTACCGGTGATCACGTTGTCCTGCTCGTTGCCGTTACCCGACGTGTTGCCCATGCCGGTGAGCACAAGATTTTCGAGATTGGCGCCCAGTGTCCAGTCCACGGAGGACTGAACGGTGTCGATCTCGCCGACCACGGTGCTGGTTTCGAAGATTGCATCATTGATGCTGTCGACGATGTAGGTGTCGTTGCCGGCACCACCGACCAGAACGTCGCCACCACCGACGCCGCCATCGAGGATGTTGTCGCCGGAGTTGCCGGTGATCAGGTTGGCCAGGCTGTTGCCGGTACCATTGATGTTGGCGTTGCCCTGCAGGGTGAGGTACTCAACGTTGGCGCCCAGGGTGTAACTGACCGTCGAGTACACTGAGTCGATTTCCGAAGCCAGGGTGCTGGTTTCGATGATTACGTCGCCGACGTTGTCCACCACATAGATATCGTTGCCGGCGCCGCCAATCATGGTGTCGGCACCGGTGCCACCGTTGAGCAGGTTGCTGTCGCCATTACCGATGAGAGTGTTGTCGAGGCTGTTGCCAAGCACGTTGAACACGCCGGCCCCCAGCACTGCGACATTCTCCATGTTGTTCAGATTGCTCTGATTCAAGTCAATGGTGCTGGTCTGCGGCGTGGCATTGAAAGTGATGGACAGGGTGTCGGTACCTTCATTGGCCAGTTCCTGCACCAGTGCCAGTTCGCCGAACTGGTCGAGGCTGTAGGTATCGTTGCCTCTGCCACCGATCATGGTGTCGAGGCCGGCGCCGCCGTCGAGGACGTTGTTGCCATCGTTGCCGGTCAGCACGTTGTTCAGGCTGTTGCCAACCGCGAAGGTGTTGCCGGTACCGGTCAGCGTGATGTTTTCAATATTGGCACTCAGCACGTAGGAAACCGAGGCCAGGACACTGTCGATCTCGCTCGCCAGAGTGCTGGTTTCGAAGATGACATCACCGGCGTTGTCGACGATGTAGGTGTCGTTGCCGGTACCGCCCACCAGAATGTCTGCACCCGCGCCGCCATCAAGGATGTTGTTGCCCGAGTTGCCGAAGATCTGGTTGTTCAGCGCGTTGCCGGTACCATTGAGGTCGGCGCTGCCTTGCAGAGTCAGATTCTCGACATTGTTGGTCAGGGTGTAGCTGATGGATGCGTACACCGAGTCGATTTCCGATGCCGAGGTACCGTTCTCGATCACCACGTCACCGATGTTGTCGACGACATAGATGTCGTTGCCTGCGCCGCCGTCCATCGTGTCGGCACCTGCCATGCCGTCGAGCAGGTTGCTCAGGTCATTGCCGATCAGGGTGTCATTGAACGCCGAACCGTAGGCGTTTTCGATTTTGGTGCCGTAGGCAATGGCCAGCCCTTCGTTGAACGAAGTCATGGTATCGGTTTGCAGGAATGCCTTACCGATCTGGCTGAATGCGCCTTCGTTCAGGTTGATACGTACGGCCTGAAGCTGGTTGCTGCCGTCGATAGCATCGACGCCGCCGGTATCCCAGATGGTTTCGAAAACCGATTGGTCTGGAGCCCAGTTGTAAAAGTTGTTGCCTGACTGATATTGGGTATTGGCACCGTACAGTTTCTGGATCGCCAGAATGTCCAGCAGCATCGGAGTGGTCGGCTGGTAGGAGTAGGAGTCGTTGTAGCTCATCACCGTGTACCGGACATCGTCCAGGGCCGGGGTGAGGATGGTGCGGTTATCGCTGCTGGCTTCAAACGGATGCTTGAGGCCCAGGGCATGGCCGATCTCATGCACAAAAGTCAGATAGTCGTATGAACCTTTGACCGGGGACGGATCGTTGGTCTGCGGGCCTATCCAGACATCGCCTGCTACCGGGGTTTCATCCGGGAAGTATGCCCATGCCGCATATTTTGAGTCCATGCCCAGATAACCGCCAAAACGCAGGTCGCCTACGCTGGAGATGGATTCCTGCACACGAGTGAACTGGAGATTGGCAACGGAGCTCCACATGCTCAGAGCGCTGGTCACCGCATTTTCCTGAGCCGTGGACAGGGTGAACCCGTTCAGATACTCATTATTAGGGCTGTAGTCGCGAGCAAAATAGGAGTTGTTGGTGGTGACGAAGCTATAGGTCAGCAGGGTCGGGGTGCCGCTTTTGTGAAACAGCGTCCCTGTCCAGTAGTCACCAGCCAGAAGGCTGTCGAGTGCCTTGTTGCCGGTCATCGTCGTGAACGTGGTGTAGGAATATCCGGTTGGAGTAGGCATATTGGTTCCTGAATGCTCTGCGGCCTTTCCGTATTGCGACCGCTACAAAGAAAGCGATTTTGCACGAGAATTTTCAAATTGACATCATTTGGCCACTATTTTGATTAGTGGCGTCAGAATACTGACCCGGCGACCTGTATCGGCAGTTGACGTAGAATTCTGAAGACTCGCGCTGCGCACGTTTCGGCGCCTGCTCATCGATTCGGGACTATTCAATGACCGCTGTGACAACTGCCTTGATTCGCGAAACCTTCCCCGTCGGCCCGCTCCAGTGCAACTGCACGATCATCGGCGACCCGATCACCAAAAAAGCCATCGTCGTCGACCCGGGCGGCAATCCCGATCTGATCATGGCGCGCCTCGATGCGCTGGGCCTGAAAGTCGTCAGCATCATTCACACCCACGCGCACCTCGATCATTTCCTTGCCTCCGGGCAAATGAAGGAAAAAACCGGCGCGACCCTGCATTTGCACAAGGAAGATCAGTTTTTGTGGGACAACCTCGAGATGCAATGCCAGATGTTCGGTGTGCCCTACACTCCGGTGCCGTCGCCGGATCGCTGGTTGAGCGACGATGAAGAACTGGCTTGCGGCTGTGGCGTGGCACTGCACACGCCGGGGCATACGCCAGGTTCCATGAGCTTCTGGTTTTCCGAGGCTAAGCTGTTGATAGCCGGCGACACGTTGTTTCGTCGCGGAGTAGGGCGCACGGATTTGTGGGGCGGCGATCAGGCGACCATCGTGCGATCGATCAAGCAGCGGCTGTACACCCTGGATGAAGACGCGACCGTTGTGGCCGGGCATGGTCCGGATACGCGTCTGGGGGATGAAATGCGTGAGAACCCGTTTGTGCGTGCCTAAACATTTTGTCACGGGTGCCCGGCGGAATTTTTGTGCATTGTCATGATCCAACGCCCGCACGGGCCAGTTGCCAATGGCCGCTGCACCACAGAATGCAAAAGTAGGAGCACTCCATGTTCACCACGCGTCGTTTGATTATTGTCGCTACTGCCGTGGCCGTTTTGTCCGGCTGCGCCTCGCCCAACCCGTATGACAACCAGGGTCAGGCCGACGGTGGCTCCCAGGGCATGAGCAAAACCGCCAAGTACGGTGGCCTCGGTGCACTGGCCGGCGCGCTGGCCGGTGCCGCCATCGACCACAACAACCGCGGCAAGGGCGCGCTGATCGGCGCGGCCGTCGTCGGTGCCTCGGCCGCCGGTTACGGCTACTACGCCGACCAGCAGGAGAAAAAACTGCGCGCCAGCATGGCCAACACCGGGGTTGAAGTGCAGCGTCAGGGTGATCAGATCAAGCTGATCATGCCGGGCAACATCACCTTCGCCACCGATTCGGCGAACATCGCTTCCAGCTTCTATCAGCCGCTGAACAACCTGGCCAACTCCCTCAAGGAGTTCAACCAGAACCAGATCGAAATCGTCGGCTACACCGACAGCACCGGCAGCCGTCAGCACAACATGGACCTGTCCCAGCGTCGTGCGCAGAGCGTTGCCACCTACCTGACTTCGCAAGGCGTCAGCGGTGCCAACCTGAGCGCCCGCGGTGCCGGTCCGGATAATCCGATTGCCAGCAACGGTGACGTCAACGGCCGGGCGCAGAACCGCCGTGTCGAGGTCAACCTCAAAGCCATCCCTGGCCAGCAGTACGGTGGTCAGCAACAACCGGGCACGGTTCAGCAGTACCCGTAACCGTCAGGTACAAAAAAGCCCCCGGACAAGTGATTGTCCGGGGGCTTTTTGTTGGCGCGAAGGCTGATTACTTCTTCAGACCGTAATGCTCGTCGAGCATGCCCGGCGAGTTCGGGGTCTTCGGCGCGTAGTCACGCGGCGGCTCCTGATCCCGTGGTGGCGTCAGGCGTTCCCGTGGAGCCTGTGCTGCTTCGGAATGCAGCGAGGCCAGCAGGCGTTGACGAGTCTGCTCGTCCAGGGCCAGGCGGTTGGCACCCTCGGCGAGGTGATCCTGCACTTCCTGATAACTCTGGGTCAGTTTCTTGACCAGATTGGCGGTGCTGTTGAAGTGGGTCACCACTTCATTCTGATAACTGTCGAAACGTTCCTGAATATCGTCCAGTTGACGCTGCGTGCGGCTGGGCGCGGCGTTCGGCGCAACGCGAGCGATCAGGAAACCAATGGCGACACCCACAACCAGGGCAAGAGTCGGTAACAACCAAACTAAGAGCGAGTGTTCCACGAGTCCTTCCTCTATAAACGGCTTTGCTTTACGTTAACGGCTCGAACCTGCGCTGTATACCGCGATTCACTCGCAATAGACTGGCACAGACAATTTGCTAGACGAGTCGACCCGATCCGAGGTCACGGAGTTCCTTCCTTGCTGATGCGTGAAACCCCTGTAGTGATTGATGGCCCTGTGGGGCAACTTGAGTCTTTGTATCTGGACAACGAGCAGCCTCGCGGTGTCGCACTGATCTGCCACCCCAATCCGGTGCAGGGCGGCACCATGCTCAACAAGGTCGTCTCGACCCTGCAGCGCACCGCGCGCGACGCAGGCCTGATCACCTTGCGCTTCAACTATCGCGGCGTCGGTGCCAGCGACGGTTCCCATGACATGGGCACCGGTGAAGTCGATGACGCCCAGGCCGCTGCTGCATGGCTGCTGGAAAAACACCCGGATCTGCCGCTGACCCTGTTCGGTTTCTCCTTCGGTGGATTTGTTGCAGCAAGTCTCGGCGGTCGTCTCGAATCTCGGGGCATCACGCTCAAGCATCTGTTCATGGTCGCGCCGGCGGTGATGCGTCTGGGTGATCAGGATCAATTGCCGCAGCAGGGTGAGCTGACGGTGATCCAGCCGGAAACCGATGAAGTGATCGATCCGCAGCTGGTCTACGACTGGTCTGAAAAACTCCCGCGCCCCCATGAGCTGCTGAAAGTGGCAGAATGCGGACACTTTTTTCATGGCAAGCTGACCGATCTCAAGGATCTGATCCTGCCGCGTCTCTCGAATTGATTGCAGTCTGACAAGCGATTACCCATGACGAACCGTACCCGCATCCTCACCGGCATCACCACCACCGGCACCCCGCACCTGGGCAACTACGCCGGCGCCATCCGCCCGGCGATTCTCGCCAGCCGCGACAGCAACGCCGATTCGTTCTACTTCCTGGCCGACTATCACGCCCTGATCAAGTGCGATGACCCGCTGCGCATCCAGCGCTCGCGTCTGGAAATCGCCGCGACCTGGCTGGCCGGTGGCCTGGATGTGGATCGCGTGACCTTCTACCGTCAGTCCGACATCCCGGAAATCCCCGAGCTGACCTGGCTGCTGACCTGCGTGGCCGCCAAGGGCCTGCTCAACCGCGCCCATGCTTACAAGGCTTCGGTGGACAAGAACCTCGAGAGCGGCGAAGACCCGGATGCCGGTATCACCATGGGTTTGTACAGCTATCCGGTGCTGATGGCGGCGGACATTCTGATGTTCAACGCGCACAAGGTACCGGTCGGTCGCGATCAGATCCAGCACGTGGAAATGGCCCGTGATATCGGCCAGCGCTTCAACCACCTGTTCGGCCAGGGCAAGGAGTTCTTCACCATGCCCGAAGCGCTGATCGAGGAGAGCGTGGCCACGTTGCCGGGCCTGGACGGTCGCAAGATGTCCAAGAGCTACGACAACACCATCCCGCTGTTCACCAGCGCCAAGGACATGAAGGACGCGATCTCGCGGATCGTTACCGACTCCAAAGCGCCGGGCGAAGCGAAAGATCCGGACAACTCGCACCTGTTCACCCTGTTCCAGGCGTTCGCCACACCGGCGCAGGCCGACGAGTTCCGCAGCGAGCTGCTGGGCGGTCTGGGTTGGGGCGAGGCGAAGAACCGTCTGTTCCAGTTGCTGGACAACGAGCTGGGCGAGTCCCGCGAGCGTTATCACCAGTTGATCGAACGTCCGGCAGATCTGGAAGACATCCTGCAACACGGCGCCAAAAAGGCCCGTGCGGTGGCGACGCCGTTCCTCAACGAGCTGCGCGAAGCGGTCGGCCTGCGCTCCTTCGTCAATCAGGTTCAGGTGGCCGCGACCACCAAGAAGAAAGCCGCGAAAGCCGCACGTTTCGTCAGCTTCCGTGAAGAAGACGGCAGCTTCCGTTTCCGTCTGCTGGCGGCTGACGGCGAGCAACTGCTGTTGTCGCGCAACTTCGCCGACGGTAAAACCGCCGGTCAGGTGACCAAGCAGCTGCAATCGGGTCAGGCGCTGGATGTACGTAGCGAAGACCTGGGCTTCAGCGTGTGGCTGGAAGGCGAGTGCGTCGGCGACAGCCCGGCGTTCGCCGACGTGGCTGCGCGGGATGCGGCTGTCGAGGCGTTGCGGATCGCTCTGACACCGGTTCAGGAATAATCAACGGGCCGGCCCGACCAAGGGCCGATTGCCATTCCCACGGGCCATCGCTACAGTGACGGCCCGTTTTTGTTGCCTTGCTAACGAATTATGACGCCCCTAGAACGATATCAAGCTGATCTGAAACGCCCGGACTTCTTCCATGATGCGGCGCAGGAAACTGCCGTGCGTCATCTGCAACGCCTGTACGACGATCTGATCGCGGCCGAGCAGAACAAGCCGGGTTTGCTGGGCAAGCTGTTTGGCAAGAAGGATCAGACGCCGGTCAAGGGCCTGTACTTCTGGGGCGGCGTGGGTCGCGGCAAGACTTACCTGGTGGACACTTTCTTCGAAGCGCTGCCATTCAAGGAAAAGACCCGCACTCACTTCCACCGCTTCATGAAGCGTGTGCACGAAGAGATGAAGACCCTCGGCGGCGAGAAAAACCCGCTGACCATCATCGCCAAGCGCTTCGCGACCGAATCACGGGTCATCTGCTTCGATGAATTCTTCGTCTCCGACATCACCGACGCCATGATCCTCGGCACGCTGATGGAAGAACTGTTCAAGAACGGCGTGACCCTGGTCGCCACGTCGAACATCGTGCCGGATGGCCTGTACAAGGACGGGCTGCAACGCGCGCGCTTCCTGCCGGCCATCGCGCTGATCAAGCAGAACACCGAGATCGTCAACGTCGACAGCGGCGTCGACTACCGTCTGCGCCACCTCGAACAAGCGGAGCTGTTCCACTATCCGCTGGACGAAGCCGCCCACGAAAGCCTGCGCAAGAGCTTCCGCGCGCTGACGCCTGAATGCACGGCGGCGGTGGAAAACGATGTGCTGATCATCGAGAACCGCGAAATCCGTGCCCTGCGTACTTGCGATGACGTGGCCTGGTTCGACTTCCGCGAACTGTGCGACGGCCCGCGCAGCCAGAACGACTACATCGAGCTGGGCAAGATCTTCCACGCCGTGCTGCTCAGTGGCGTGGAGCAGATGAGCGTCACCACCGACGACATCGCCCGACGCTTCATCAACATGGTCGACGAGTTCTACGACCGTAACGTCAAGCTGATCATTTCTGCCGAAGTGGAGTTGAAAGACCTGTACACCGGCGGACGTCTGACGTTCGAGTTCCAGCGTACCCTCAGCCGTCTGCTGGAAATGCAATCCCACGAATTCCTGTCCCGGGCACACAAGCCTTAAGCGGATTCGGCAAACAAAAAGGGCCTGCAGATGCAGGCCCTTTTTTGTGTCTGGTCGAATCGTCAGGCCGCTTGCTGGAACTGCTGCCGGTACTGGTTCGGCGACAGTTCGGTGTGCTGGCGGAACAGGCGTGCGAAGAAGCTCGCATCGTCGTAGCCGACTTCGTAGCTGATGGTCTTGATGCTCTTGCGACTGCCGGAGAGCAAGCCCTTGGCGGTCTCGATGCGCAGCCGTTGCAGGTAGTGCAGCGGTTTGTCGCCGGTGGCGGTCTGGAAGCGGCGCATGAAGTTGCGGATGCTCATGCCGTGCTCGCGGGCCACGTCTTCGAAGCGGAACTTGTCGGCGAAATGCTCTTCGAGCCAGTGCTGGATCTGCAGGATGATCACGTCCTGATGCAGTTTCTGGCCGCCGAAACCGATGCGTCCCGGTGCGTAGCTGCGTTGGACTTCATAGAGAATGTCGCGGGCCACAGCCTGAGCCACGTTGGCGCCGCAGAAGCGCTCGATCAGGTAGATGTAGAGATCGCAGGCCGAGGTTGTGCCGCCGGCGCAATACAGGTTGTCGGCGTCGGTCAGGTGCTTGTCCTGATTGAGATAGACCTGCGGGAAACGCTCGGCGAAGGCGTTGAAGAAGCGCCAGTAGGTGGTCGCTTCCTTGCCGTTGAGCAACCCGGCCTCGGCCAGCCAGAACACGCCGGTGGCCTCGCCGCACAGCACGGCGCCCCGGGCATGTTGTTCGCGTAGCCACGGCAGGATCTGTGGATAACGCCGACACAGCGTATCGAAATCGTCCCAGAAGGCTGGAAGGATGATGACGTCGGCGTTTTCCAGGCCGCCGTCCACCGGCATGATCACGTCACTGAAGCTGTTCACCGGTTTGCCGTCAGGGCTGACCAGGCGGGTTTCGAACGCCGGAGTCAGGCCATGGCCCAGTTGTTTGCCGTAACGCAGGCTGGCCAGATGGAAGAAATCCTTGGCTTGCATGAGAGTGGAAGCGAAAACCCGGTCGATCGCCAGGATGCTGACGCGCCGCAAGGGCGTGGAGACTTGCTTGGACATAATTCAACTTTTGTTTTTATAAGGGAAAGTGGTCACCAGACGGCTGGATCGTCTTATTTTTTGTCGGATGTGTCCAGTGTCCTGTATCGGAAGCGAGGCTTAGTCTCTGAAGGTCTGACCCCTCCAACAATAAAGAAAAGGTGACGCATGATTCCCAGAACCCTGTTCAGCTCCGAGCACGAATTGTTCCGCGACAGCGTACGAACATTCCTCGAAAAAGAGGCCGTGCCGTTCCATGGGCAATGGGAAAAACAAGGCTACATCGACCGCAAACTGTGGAACAAGGCAGGGGAGGCGGGGATGCTGTGCTCGCACCTGCCGGAGGAATACGGCGGGCTGGGGGCGGACTTTCTCTACAGTGCGGTGGTCATCGAGGAAGTGGGGCGGCTGGGCCTGACCGGCATCGGTTTCTCGCTGCATTCGGACATCGTTGCGCCGTACATCCTGCATTACGGCAGCGAGGCGCTGAAGCAGAAATACCTGCCGAAACTGGTGTCTGGCGAGATGGTTACGGCCATCGCAATGACTGAGCCGGGCGCCGGTTCCGACCTGCAAGGGGTCAAGACCACGGCGGTACTGGATGGCGACGAATATGTGATCAACGGTTCGAAAACCTTTATCACCAATGGCTTCCTGGCGGATCTGGTGATCGTCGTGGCCAAGACCGATCCCAAGGCCGGTGCCAAGGGCACCAGCCTGTTTCTGGTGGAGGCGAACACACCGGGCTTCGACAAGGGCAAACGCCTGGAGAAGGTCGGAATGAAGGCTCAGGACACGTCGGAATTGTTCTTCCAGGACGTGCGCGTGCCGAAGGAGAATCTCTTGGGTCAGGCCGGGGCGGGGTTTGCTTATCTGATGCAGGAACTGCCGCAGGAACGTCTGACCGTGGCGATTGGCGGCCTGGCTTCAGCCGAGGCGGCGCTGCAATGGACGCTGGATTACACCCGCGAGCGCAAGGCGTTCGGCAAGTCGATTGCCGACTTCCAGAATGCCCGCTTCAAACTGGCGGAAATGGCCACCGAGATACAGATCGGCCGGGTATTCGTCGACCGCTGCCTGGAGCTGCATCTGCAAGGCAAACTCGACGTGCCGACGGCGGCGATGGCCAAGTATTGGGGCACCGACCTGCAATGCAAGGTGCTCGACGAGTGCGTGCAACTGCATGGCGGCTACGGTTTCATGTGGGAATACCCGGTGGCCCGGGCCTGGGCGGATGCGCGGGTGCAGCGGATCTATGCCGGCACCAATGAAATCATGAAGGAGATTATTGCGCGGTCGCTGTAATGCAGCGTGATCGTTCCCACGCTCTGCGTGGGAATGCCGCCATGGACGCACTGCGTCCGCTTTGGGGGGCAGTCCACAGAGCGTGGGAGCGATCACCGGCGTGGATTACGGTGCCGGGTTCGGATGATCCTTGTGAATCGCTTCGATCCCTTCCAGCACTTCCTTCGACAGTTTCAGCTCGTAACTGGCGATATTGCTGTCCAGTTGCTCCAGTGTCGTCGCCCCGATGATGTTGCTGGTGACAAAAGGTTGCTGGTTCACAAAGGCCAGGGCCATCTGCGCCGGATCCAGGCCATGTTCACGGGCCAGTGCCACATAACGGCTGCAGGCCGCTTCCGATTGCGGGTTGAAATAGCGGCTGAAGCGGCTGTAAAGGCTCAGGCGGCCTTTTGGCGGGCGCGCCCCACCTTCGTACTTGCCCGACAGGAAACCGAACGCCAGCGGCGAATAGGCGAGCAGGCCGCATTGTTCACGGATGGCGATTTCCGCCAGTCCGATCTCGAAACTGCGGTTGAGCAGGTTGTACGGGTTCTGGATTGATACGGCGCGCGGCCAGCCACGGGCTTCGGCCAGGGCGAGAAAGCGCATGGTGCCCCATGGCGTCTCGTTGGACAGGCCGATGTGGCGGATCTTGCCGGCCTTCACCTGCTCGTCGAGTGCTTCGAGGGTGTCTTCAAGCGGAGTCAGATTGGCTTCGGTCTGGTGCTTGTAGCCCAGCTGTCCGAAAAAGTTGGTGCTGCGCTCCGGCCAGTGCAATTGGTAGAGGTCGATGTAGTCGGTCTGCAGACGCTTGAGGCTGGCGTCCACGGCCTCGGTGATGTGCTGGCGGTTGTGGCGCAGGTTCTTGTCGCGGATGTAGTCGATGGTGTTGCCGGGGCCGGCGATCTTGCTGGCGAGAATCCAGTCGGCGCGGTCGCCACGGCTCTTGAAGTAATTGCCGATGTAGCGCTCGGTGGTGGCGTAGGTGTCGGCTTTTGGCGGCACCGGGTACATTTCGGCAGTGTCGAGGAAATTGATCCCGGCCTCTTTTGCCCGTTCGATCTGGGCGAAGGCTTCAGCTTCAGTGTTTTGCTCGCCCCAGGTCATGGTGCCGAGGCAGATTGCACTCACGTTCAGGTCGGTACGGCCTAGCTGGCGATAGTCCATCGGGTGCTCCTTGGGCAAAACAAGCATAAAAGCAGGTTGAAATTTTTTTCGCAATCTGCATAATTGCCGACCTCTTTCTGCAGTGGAAGTGATGCCCCGCCGCCGAAGAATCTTGCCGTTGAACGGACGCGCCGACCCGAGCCCCCGAAAGCGTCTGTATCCGGCTGCCTTTGACTTGTCAAAGTACGCACTATTCAGTAAGATCCGCCGTCTTATTTACAGGCGGCCCCTGAGGCTATAAAGAATGAAAACTTTTACTGCTAAACCGGAAACAGTAAAGCGCGACTGGTTTGTCGTCGACGCTGCTGGTCAGACCCTGGGTCGTCTGGCCACCGAAATCGCGAGCCGTCTGCGTGGCAAGCACAAGCCTGAGTACACTCCTCACGTTGACACCGGCGACTACATCGTCGTAATCAACGCCGAGCAGATCCGTGTTACCGGCGCTAAAACCACTGACAAAATGTACTACTCCCACTCCGGTTTCCCGGGCGGTATCAAGTCGATCAACTTTGAAAAGCTGATCGCCAAGGCCCCTGAGCGCGTGATCGAGACCGCGGTTAAAGGCATGCTGCCTAAAAACCCACTGGGTCGCGACATGTACCGTAAGCTGAAAGTCTATGCGGGCGCTGCACACCCTCATACTGCTCAGCAGCCCCAAGAACTGAAGATTTAACGGAATAGTTCATTATGTCGGCGACTCAAAATTACGGCACTGGCCGTCGCAAGACCGCAACCGCACGCGTTTTCCTGCGTCCGGGTACTGGTAACATCTCCATCAACAACCGCTCCCTGGATACGTTCTTCGGTCGCGAAACTGCCCGCATGGTAGTTCGTCAGCCGCTGGAACTGACTGAGACTGTCGAGAAGTTCGACATCTACGTCACCGTCATCGGTGGTGGTGTAAGTGGTCAGGCTGGCGCAATCCGCCACGGCATCACTCGCGCTCTGATGGACTACGACGAAACCCTGCGTAGCGCTCTGCGCAAAGCTGGCTTCGTTACTCGCGACGCCCGTGAAGTTGAACGTAAGAAAGTTGGTCTGCGTAAAGCGCGTAAGCGTCCGCAGTACTCGAAGCGTTAATTTCGCTTCCACGTTCAAAAAGAACGCCCGATTCCTCACGGAACCGGGCGTTTTTTTATGCGTGCGATTTCTTGAATAATTGCGCTGTGACAACTTGCCACATTCGTAGACCCCCTATACTACAAGGCTTGAGGGCCAGCCCTCCGGGTAATTACCTTGTCAGAATTGGGGGTTTTCATTACCATTCGGCAAAATTTTTATAAGTACATAGTTTCAATTTAGTAGACGCCTGATTTAACAGGCCACAAAGCTGATGGGAGAGGACTGAATGAGCAATGACGGCGTGAATGCAGGCCGGCGTCGCTTCTTGGTAGCAGCCACATCCGTGGTGGGTGCTGCAGGAGCGGTGGGGGCTGCGGTCCCGTTCGTGGGGTCATGGTTTCCCAGTGCCAAGGCGAAGGCTGCCGGAGCACCGGTGAAAGTGAATGTCAGCAAAATCGAGCCAGGGCAGCAGATGATTGCTGAATGGCGCGGCCAGCCGGTGTTCATTGTCCGCCGTACCGAGGAAATCCTGGGGAATCTCAAGAAGATCGAGGGCCAGCTCTCCGATCCGACCTCCAAAAACTCCACGCAACCCACTTATGTCGACCCTGAAGTGCGTTCGATCAAGCCGGAAATCCTGCTGCTGATCGGGATCTGCACTCACCTGGGTTGCTCACCGACCTTCCGTCCCGAAGTGGCACCCGCGGATCTGGGCAAAGACTGGGTAGGCGGTTACTTCTGCCCTTGCCACGGTTCCCACTACGATCTGGCTGGCCGCGTCTACAAGTCGCAACCTGCGCCTTTGAACCTGCCAGTACCCCCGCATTCCTATGAGACCGATGACCTGATTGTCATTGGCGTCGATACGGAGAAAGCGTGATGAGCAAGTTCATGGATTGGGTTGATGCACGCTTCCCCGCCACCAAGATGTGGGAAGACCATCTCAGCAAGTATTACGCGCCAAAAAACTTCAACTTCTTTTACTTCTTCGGTTCGCTGGCGCTGCTCGTTCTGGTCAACCAGATCGTTACCGGTGTCTGGCTCACCATGAGCTACACCCCGTCGGCGGAAGAGGCGTTCGCCTCCGTCGAATACATCATGCGCGACGTCGAGTACGGTTCGATCCTGCGCCTGCTGCACTCCACCGGCGCTTCGGCGTTCTTCATCGTGGTCTATCTGCACATGTTCCGTGGCCTGCTCTACGGTTCGTACCAGAAACCGCGTGAGCTGGTGTGGGTCTTTGGCATGCTGATCTACCTGGCGCTGATGGCTGAAGCCTTCATGGGATACCTGCTGCCATGGGGCCAGATGTCCTACTGGGGCGCCCAGGTGATCATCTCGCTGTTCGGCGCGATCCCGGTCATCGGCAACGACCTGACCCAGTGGATCCGCGGTGACTACCTGATTTCCGGGATCACCCTGAACCGCTTCTTCGCCCTGCACGTGGTTGCGTTGCCGATCGTGATTCTCGGTCTGGTGGTGCTGCACATCCTGGCGCTGCACGAAGTCGGTTCGAACAACCCGGACGGCGTGGACATCAAGAAGCACAAAGACGAAAACGGTATCCCGCTGGACGGCATCGCTTTCCATCCGTACTACACCGTGAAAGATATCGTCGGCGTCGTGGTGTTCCTGTTCATCTTCTGCTTCATTGTGTTCTTCTTCCCGGAAATGGGCGGTTACTTCCTCGAAAAACCTAACTTCGAGCAGGCCAACCCGTTCAAGACTCCAGAGCACATTGCACCGGTCTGGTACTTCACTCCGTTCTACGCAATCCTGCGTGCGGTCCCTGACAAGCTCATGGGCGTTATCGCCATGGGGGCGGCCATTGCGGTGCTGTTCGTCCTGCCGTGGCTTGATCGCAGCCCGGTCAAATCGATGCGCTATAAAGGTTGGCTGAGCAAGATCTGGCTGGTGGTGTTCTGCATTTCGTTCGTGATCCTCGGCATTCTGGGCGTTCTGGCCCCGACGCCGGGCCGTACGCTGCTGTCGCAGGTCTGCACCTTCCTGTACTTCGCCTACTTCATTCTGATGCCGTTCTATACCAGGCTCGAGAAGACCAAACCGGTTCCGGAAAGGGTGACTGGCTGATGAAAAAGTTATTTTTTGCTCTGATTTTTGCTGCTCTGCCAGTGCTGTCTTTCGCCGCTGAACACGGTGGTCCGGAACTGGAAAAGGTCGACATCGACGTTTCCGACAAGGCTGCCCTGCAGGATGGTGCGCGTACTTTCGCCAACTATTGCATGGGGTGCCACAGTGCCAAGTTCCAGCGTTACGAGCGTGTTGCCGATGACCTCGGCGTTCCGCACGAAATGATGCTGGAGAAGCTGGTGTTCACTGGTGCCAAGATCGGCGATCACATGAACATCGGCATGCAACCGGCCGACGCCAAGACCTGGTTTGGTGCGGCGCCGCCGGACCTGACGCTGGTGGCTCGTGTTCGCGGCACCGACTGGCTCTACGGTTACCTCAGATCGTTCTACGAGGATCCTGCGCGCCCATGGGGTGTGAACAACAAGGTCTTCCCGAACGTCGGCATGCCTAACGTGCTGGTCGGCCTGCAAGGTCGTCAGGTCGTGGGTTGCAAGCAGGTACAGATCGTCGAGGACGGCAAGAAGCAATATGACCCGCTGACCGGTACGCCTCTGACTCATGAAGCGTGCGACCAGTTGACCATCGTGCCGAAAACCGGAACTCTCAACGAAGAGCAGTTCGATGAGAAGGTCAAGAATCTGGTAACCTTCCTGGCTTACTCGGCTAACCCGGTTAAGCTGCAACATCAGCGCATCGGTACTTACGTCTTGCTGTACCTGGCGTTCTTCTTTGTGTTCGCCTACCTGCTCAAGCGTGAATACTGGAAAGACGTGCACTGATAACGCTTCAAGCAATTGCTGTTAATCGCGCGCGCCCAAGGGCGCCTCTGAAAACGCAACGTCTGGTTCGCCAGCGGTTGCGGGAGGCGCCCTCTGGGCGCGCGCGTTTTTCCGGCTCCGACTATTTCAACAAGCGAGGAGGATCGCCATGGGCGTGACCAATCGGTTGGCCTGTTACTCCGACCCCGCCGACCACTATTCCCACCGAGTGCGCATCGTGCTTGCAGAGAAGGGTGTCAGCGCCGAAATCATTTTTGTGGAGGCTGGTCGTCAGCCGCCTAAACTGATTGAGGTGAACCCTTACGGCAGTCTGCCGACGCTGGTCGATCGTGACCTGGCGTTGTGGGAGTCGACCGTGGTGATGGAGTACCTGGATGAGCGTTACCCGCATCCGCCATTGATGCCTGTGTACCCGGTGGCGCGTGCCAACAGCCGTCTGCTGATTCATCGCATTCAGCGTGACTGGTGTGGTCTGGTGGATCTGATTCTGGATTCGCGCACCAAGGAAGCGGCGCGTGCGGTGGCGCGCAAGGAATTGCGTGAAAGCCTGACAGGCGTGTCGCCGCTGTTTGCCGACAAGCCGTTTTTCCTCAGTGAGGAACAAAGTCTGGTGGATTGCTGCCTATTGCCAATACTCTGGCGTTTGCCGATTCTGGGTATAGAACTGCCGCGGCCCGCCAAGCCGCTGCTTGATTATATGGAGCGCCAGTTTGCGCGTGAGGCATTCCAGGCGAGTCTGTCTGGTGTCGAACGCGACATGCGCTAAGGCTTAAGGAGCCGCTATGAACTCCAGTCGACCTTATCTGGTCCGCGCGCTCTACGAGTGGATTGTGGATAACGATTGCACCCCGCACATGCTGGTCAATTCCGAGTACCCGGCAGTGCAGGTGCCACAGGGATTTGCCAGTGACGGGCAGATCGTCCTGAACATTTCGCCAAGTGCCGTGCGGCACTTGCACATGGATAACGACGTGGTGACCTTCGAAGGGCGCTTCGGTGGCGTCCCGCACAGTCTGTACGTGCCGATTGCTGCAATCCTGGGCATCTACGCCCGGGAAAACGGTCAGGGAATGGTGTTCGATCTCGAGTCGCCGATGGATGACGAGGACGAGCTCGAGCAGGACGACGACGTTCCGCCACCGGACAGTGAGCCACCGCGCCCAAGCGGTCGGCCAAGCCTGAAAGTGGTGAAGTAATAAAAAAGGCGATCCGGTTGGATCGCCTTTTTTGTGCCTGCATTTTGCGGTCAGTCGATGTACTCGAACAGCTTCACAATTTTCTGCACACCGGAAACGCCTTGAACCAGGTTGGTCGCCTGGGCCGCTTCCTGTTTGGTCAGCAGGCCCAGCAGGTAAACGATGCCGTTCTCGGTCACGACCTTGATGCGCGAGCCGGGAATGCTGGCATCGGTGAGCATCTGGGTCTTGATCTTGGTGGTCAGCCAGGCATCGTTCTGGCGGGCCAGCAGGGAGGAGGGCTGCAACACTTGCAGTTCGTTGTGAACCTTCTTCACGCGTTGAACATTGGAGGCGGCCTGTTCGGCCTTCTCCTTGAGGTCTGCGCGCGGGGTCTGGCCGGCCAGCAGCACCACGCCATTGAAGCTGGTGACGACGATGTGCGAGTCGTTGTCCAGGGCCGGATCGGCCTTGGCCACGTTAACGCCAACTTTGGTTTCGATCAGCGAGTCATCGATCTTGCTGCCGAAAGTGCGGGTGCCGCGGTCGTCTTCGATCGGCGCTTCACGGCTGGCATTCACCACGGAGGTGCAGCCGCTGATGCCGAGGCACAGGGTCAAGGCCAGAAGGCCAAGGCGATGAGGGGTCATTCTTCACTCCCGAACAGTTGGCTGTCGATCAGATCGCAAAGGCAATGGATCGTCAGCAAGTGGACTTCCTGAATACGTGCGGTGACGTTGGCCGGTACGCGAATCTCGACATCTTCGGGCAGCAGCAGTGAAGCCATGCCTCCGCCATCGCGTCCGGTCAATGCTACGACAATCATTTCGCGATCATGTGCGGCCTGGATCGCCTGAATAATGTTCGCCGAGTTGCCGCTGGTCGAAATGGCCAGCAACACGTCACCCGGCTGACCGAGTGCGCGAATCTGCTTGGAGAACACTTCGTTATAGCTGTAGTCATTGGCGATCGAGGTGATCGTCGAGCTATCGGTGGTCAGCGCTATCGCAGGCAGGCTCGGGCGCTCGCGCTCGAAACGGTTGAGCAGTTCCGAGGAGAAGTGCTGGGCATCGCCGGCTGAGCCGCCGTTGCCGCACGAAAGCATTTTCCCCTCGTTGAGCAGGGCGTTGACCATCACCTGGCTGGCTTGCTCGATGTGCGGTGCAAGTACGTCCATCGCCTGTTGCTTGGTGTCGATGCTGGCCTGGAAAAGCTGGCGAATTCGGGATTGCATGTCCATCTGTGTGACCTTAATTAGCGCGGCTGTCCGGCACATGAATGTGCAGCCCGCAAAGCAAAGAGCAAAAGTGTTGAGTGAAAGTGTCCGGGGTGGAGCAGGCGTCAGCTGTCGAACGCATTCTGCAACCAGTTCAACTGACCCTGGTGGCTGTCGATAGCCACCACGTCGAAGCGACAGGGGGAATTGGCCCAACGTGATTCACGCTGAAGAAAATACTGTGCGGCGAAAATCAGTTTCTGCCGTTTGCGCCCATCGATGCTGTCGAGTGCGCCACCCCATTGAGTGTTCTTTCGGTAGCGGACTTCGACGAATACTACTGTATCGCCATCAAGCATGACCAGATCAAGCTCACCGCGTTTGCATAACCAGTTCTGCGCCAGCAGGCGCAGACCCTGGTGTTGCAGATGCTCGAGCGCCTGGCGCTCGGCATTCTTGCCGCTTTGCAGGTGTGACCTGTCGGGCATCAGCGAGGAGTGTCCGGCAGGCGCTGGATCTGACCGCTGACGAACTGCGCCCATGGCAACTGACGCACCACGCGCTGGGACTGGGTCATGCCCAGGCTGCCCGACTGACCTTCGATGCGGCTGTCCGGCAGTGCCTTGAGCTGGTCCAGGCGTGGTGCCAGGCGGTAGGCATCGACACCCATCGCGTACAGGCGACCCAGGCTGCCGGCGGCTTGGGGCCATTGCGCGGTGACCTGCTGACGCAGCGGATCACTGGTTTCCAGCAGCCACGGGGTTTCGCAGAAGCGCACGCCGTTCATGTCGTTGTACTGATTGACGTCACCGCTGGCGCTGAACACATGGGAGGTCGCGTAGACCGGCACGTCACCGGCGTACTGGAAGTTCAGGGTCGGCTTGATCTGCTGCGCCTGTTGCGGTGTCGCGGCGAGGAAGATGAATTCGATGTCCTGGCGACGCGAAGGCTGAGCGGCAACGTTGGTGCCGACGGCGTTCTGCAGACTCTTGGCACGGGCTTCGCTCTGACGCAGTTGGAACATGTCGGCGATTTGCTGGGCCAGTTGTACTGGCTGGTCAACGCGTTCGGTGGCGACGATGCTGCCGCCATTCGCTTGCCAGTCCTGGCTGAAGGCGCGCAGGACGCGGTCGCCCCATTCGCCTTTCGGCACCATGATTGCGGCGCGGTGCAGGCCGTCGGCGCGGGCGCGGCGGGAGACTTCGCGGGCTTCGTCTTCAGCCGCCAGGCCGAACTGGAACAACTGCGCCGGACCTTGATCGCCTTCGCTGTAGTTCAGGGCGAGGGTGGTGATCGGCAGTTGCGGGCGAGTGCTCAACTGTTTGACCAGCGGCTTCTCCAGCGGGCCGACGACGAGTTGCACGCCATCGGCCTGGGCCTTGCGATAGAACTCGTCGAGATTGGTCAGTTTCGAGCTGTCGTAGAACTCGATGGCCGGTGGTTTCTGGCCGGCTTGCTGAGCCTGATAGTGCGCGGCCATGAAGCCGTCACGCAGGGCCTTGCCGACCGAGGCCAGCTGGCCGTCCTGTGGCAACAGCAGGGCGATCTTGCTCAGGGGCTGGCTGGCCAGTTCCTTGAGTTTGGTCAGGGGAAGGGGCAGGTTGATCGCGGCTGGGTGCTTTGGATGCTGGTTGCGCCAGTTGTCGATGGCGGCTTGCTGCTGTTCCAGGGTGCCGGCGGTTTTCACCGCCAGGGCCAGGCTCATCCAGCCGCCGAGGTCATCGGTGGTGTTCGCTTGCAGTTGATCGGCCGGCAGCGACGCAATCAGGGTCCAGATCGCTTCGTGGTTCTTGCTGGCAGCTTCACCTTCCAGCATCGGCGCGATGAAGATGCGCTCGCGGGCTGCGGCCAGGGTCTGGCCGTCGGCTTCAAGGGCGCGGGCGTGAACCGTGCCGGCGCGAACTTGCAGCGGTACGGACAGTTCGCTCAGGCGTTGCAGGCTTGGATGGCTCAAGGCAGTCAGCGCGGCTTTCGGCTGATTGCGGGTCATGGCCAGTTCAGCAGACAGCGTGCTGGCGAATGCCTGCTGGCCCGGCTGGAGTTGTTCCATCGGCACTTGCTGCAGGATTTGCGCGGACTGTCCGGCATTGCCCTGGCGGTACGCCATGTCTGCCGCACTCAGGCGCAACAGCGCAGCCTTGTCCGGCGATTTGGCCTGGGCAGCCTGTTCGAGCAATTGCTCGATGGTGGCATCCGGGGTCCGTGGAAGTTCGCCAAGGCTGGAGGAAGGGGAGCTGGCGCAAGCCGCCAGCAAGGCAGCGAGGCAGAGGGCAGTGAACAGCCGCAGGCAAGCGATCATGTAAGTGTTCCTGATACTCGATCAAATTAGCGTCGAATTGTACCCAAGCACTGGCCGGGGCGCGATGTTACTGGCGTGAAACCGTCAATTTAGCTGATACAAAGAGTGCGCAGCCTCACAATGGTGCGACAAACCGTGTCCGACCCGAGCGCATCGTTCGACGTACTACGCGCTACAATGGCGGCTTTTACCGATCATGAGGTGTGCGCTTTGACTGCTCCAGGTCCTTTGAATTCCGCTGCGGGCTCGCTTTATGTGGTGGCGACGCCCATCGGCAACCTGGATGACATCAGCGCGCGGGCGTTGAAGATCCTGCGCGAGGTGGCGCTGATCGCCGCCGAAGATACGCGCCACTCGCAGCGCCTGATGCAGCACTTCGGCATCTCCACACCTCTGGCGGCCTGTCATGAACACAACGAGCGGGATGAAGGCAGTCGCTTCATAACTCGTCTGCTGGCGGGTGATAACGTTGCACTGATTTCCGATGCCGGTACGCCGCTGATTTCCGATCCGGGTTATCACTTGGTGCGTCAGGCGCGTGCCGCCGGGATCAATGTGGTGCCGGTGCCAGGTGCCTGCGCGTTGATCGCGGCGCTGTCGGCTGCTGGTCTGCCGTCTGATCGTTTCATCTTTGAAGGTTTTCTGCCGGCGAAGGCGGTGGGGCGCAAGGCGCGCCTTGAAGCCATCAAGGAAGAGCCGCGCACGCTGATTTTCTACGAGGCACCGCATCGCATTCTTGAATGCCTGCAGGATATGGAGGCGGTGTTCGGCGCTGATCGTCCTGCATTGCTCGCTCGTGAAATCACCAAGACCTTTGAAACACTCAAGGGATTGCCGCTGAGCGAGTTACGGGCATTCGTCGAGGCGGACAGCAACCAGCAACGCGGCGAATGTGTTGTGGTGGTGGCGGGCTGGACCGCGCCGGAGTCCGAAGACGCCGTCAGCAGTGAGGCGATGCGTATCCTCAATCTGTTGCTGGAAGAGATGCCGCTTAAGCGCGCGGCGGCCTTGGCAGCGCAAATCACCGGTGAGCGCAAAAACGTGCTGTATCAGGTGGCGCTGGATCAGCAAAAAGACGCGTAACCCGTCGCGCAGACCGGTTTGCGGGCTATTAGCGCTTGTTCTTCGGCCGCTCTGCCGTTAACCTGCGCGGCGGAGAGTCGATCGGACAGTCGCTGCCCTCTATGAAAATTAGGGGGGGGAGGAAAGTCCGGGCTCCATAGGGCGAAGTGCCAGGTAATGCCTGGGAGGCGTGAGCCTACGGAAAGTGCCACAGAAAATAACCGCCTAAGCGCTTCGGCGCCGGTAAGGGTGAAAAGGTGCGGTAAGAGCGCACCGCACGTCTGGCAACAGTTCGTGGCTAGGTAAACCCCACTTGGAGCAAGACCAAATAGGGTCCCAAGGCGTGGCCCGCGCTGGGACCGGGTAGGTTGCTAAAGATGTCCAGTGATGGCCATCGTAGACGAATGACTGTTCAAGACAGAACCCGGCTTACAGATCGACTCTCCACCTTTTTCTTTTCCCTGCTTGAATTAAAGGCGACAGGGCTGTTTATTATCAGCAGGCCTGCGCTGGAAACCGGCAGCGGCAAACGCAGTAATAGCCATTTCCCACCTTGCTTCAATCAACAGCAGAAGCGCTTTTGTAATACCGAAAAAATCTTACTCTTAACAAATCACTTTAACTTTCGAGCGCAGCTTTCAGTGCTGCTTCAAGTTATTGGATAAAAGCATCCGCCAGATTCTCGTTGCTCCTCCTTTTATGCTCCTAAATCTCCGTTCTGTAAGGGTTTTCCTTTAATCCGCGCCTTGACGGTGTGGTGGGCGCATTCCTATAGTGTGCGCAAGTGGCGGAAAGTGGCATGAAGTGGGTTTTTTGAGCTCAAAACGATAAAAATTGGAGAAACGCAGACGTGTTTCGCGGAGCTAACGCTATCAGTCTCGACGCAAAGGGCCGTCTCGCCATGCCGAGCCGGTACCGTGACGAGCTCGATTCGCGCAGTTCCGGCCAGTTGATCGTGACCATTGATGCCGTTGATCCGTGTTTGTGTGTCTACCCGCTCGATGAGTGGGAAATTATTGAAACCAAGTTGCGCGCGCTCCCTTCGCTTCGCGAAGAGAACCGTCGTCTGCAACGTTTACTGATTGGTAATGCCGTTGACCTCGAGCTCGACGGCAGTGGTCGTTTCCTGGTGCCGCCACGTCTGCGCGAATACGCGAAGCTCGACAAGCGCGCGATGCTGGTGGGCCAACTGAACAAGTTCCAGCTGTGGGACGAAGATGCCTGGAACGCGGTTTCTGCCGCTGACCTGGCTGCCATACAACAACCGGGCGCCATGCCTGACGAACTGCGTGATCTGATCCTGTGACTATTGATAGCGGCTTTAACCACATCACCGTACTGCTTGACGAAGCCGTCGAGGCTCTCGCCGTACGTCCTGATGGCTGCTATCTGGACGGCACGTTCGGGCGCGGCGGGCATAGCCGGTTGATCCTGAGCAAGCTCGGGCCGGACGGTCGGCTCATCGGATTCGACAAGGATCCTCAAGCGATTGCCACCGGGCAAACGCTAGCGGCCGAAGACGGCCGCTTTGTCGTTGTACAGCGCAGCTTTGCCGAGCTTGGTTCGGTGGTTGCCGAGCAGGGGCTGACAGGCAAGGTCAGCGGCATTCTGCTGGATCTGGGCGTGTCTTCGCCGCAGCTCGATGACGCCGAGCGCGGCTTCAGTTTCCTCAACGACGGCCCGCTGGACATGCGCATGGATCCGTCCCGTGGCATCAGCGCAGCCGAGTTCGTCAACACCGCGCCAGTGGAAGAAATTGCCCGTGTCTTCAAAGAGTACGGCGAAGAACGTTTCTCCGGTCGCATGGCCCGTGCCGTTGTCGAGCGCCGTGATGTCACGCCGTTCGAGCGCACCGCCGATCTGGCCGAAGTCCTGAAAGTCGCCAACCCGGCGTGGGAAAAGGGCAAGAACCCGGCAACCCGCGCTTTCCAGGGGCTGCGCATTCATGTCAACAACGAGTTGGGCGACCTGGAAGCAGGGCTTGAAGCCGCGCTCGAATGCCTGGAAGTGGGCGGCCGTCTGGTCGTGATCAGCTTCCACTCGCTGGAAGACCGTATTGTCAAACTGTTCATGCGCAAGCTGGTGAAAGGCGAAGCCGACAACCTGCCGCGCAATCTGCCGGTTCGCCACGTTGCGTTCGAACCGAAAATCAAAGTCCATGGCAAAGCGCAGACGGCCTCCGACGCCGAACTCAAAGCCAACCCACGTTCTCGTAGCGCCGTCATGCGTGTCGCGGAGAAGTTGCGGTGAGCAAGCTTTTCGCCAAGCCATTGCCCGGCGGCAGCTTTTTCATGCTGCTCCTGTTCATTGGCGTGCTCGTGTCGGCCATCGGCGTGTCTTACAGCGCCCACTGGAATCGGCAGTTGCTCAACACCCTGTACAACGAACTGAGCGTGCGCGACAAGGCGCAGGCCGAATGGGGGCGCCTGATCCTGGAGCAAAGTACCTGGACCGCCCACAGCCGGATTGAAGTGCTGGCCACCGAACAACTGAAGATGCACATCCCCGGCGCGGCTGACGTGAAGATGGTGGCGCCATGATGAAACTCGAAGGGGCACTCTTCCCGTGGCGCTTCCGTCTGGTGGTCGGTCTGCTGGGCATGATGGTGGCCGCGATCTGCTGGCGCATCATCGACCTGCAAGTGGTGGACCGCGACTTCCTTAAAGGCCAGGGCGATGCGCGCAGCGTCCGTCATATTCCTATTCCGGCGCACCGTGGCCTGATCACCGACCGTAATGGCGAGCCGCTGGCCGTCAGTACGCCGGTGACCACCCTGTGGGCCAACGCCAAGGAAATGCAGACCGCCAAAGAGAAGTGGCCGGCACTGGCCGCCGCGCTGGGGCAGGATCCGAAAGCCCTGGCCGAACGTCTCGAAGCCCAGGCCAACAAGGAATTCATTTATCTGGTGCGCGGGCTGACCCCCGAGCAGGGCCAGGCCGTGCTCGACCTGAAAGTGCCGGGCGTCTATGGCATCGAAGAGTTCCGCCGGTTCTACCCGGCCGGTGAAGTGACAGCGCACATGGTCGGGTTCACCGATATCGATGACCACGGTCGTGAAGGTGTCGAACTGGCCTACGATGAATGGCTGGCCGGCGTGCCCGGCAAGCGGCAAGTCATCAAGGATCGGCGCGGTCGGCTGATCAAGGATGTCCAGGTCACCAAAAACGCCAAGGCCGGCAAGCCCTTGGCGTTGTCGATTGACCTGCGTCTGCAATACCTGGCCAACCGCGAACTGCGCAACGCGATCATCGAGAACGGCGCGAAAGCCGGCAGTCTGGTGATCATGGACGTGAAAACCGGCGAGATCCTCGCCATGGTCAACCAGCCGACCTATAACCCGAACAACCGTCGCAACCTGCAACCGGCGATGATGCGTAACCGCGCGATGATCGACGTGTTCGAACCCGGTTCGACCATGAAAGCGATCTCGATGAGCGCCGCGATCGAAACTGGCCGCTGGAAGCCGAGCGACACCGTCGAGGTGTATCCGGGCTCCCTGCAGATCGGCAAGTACACCATCAAGGACGTATCGAAGACCGAAGGTCCGGTACTCGACCTGACCGGCATTCTGATCAATTCCAGTAACGTCGGCATGAGTAAGGTCGCGTTCGATATCGGCGGCGAAACCATTTTCCGCCTCGCACAGAAAGTCGGCCTCGGCCAGGACACCGGCCTCGGCTTCCCGGGCGAACGTGTCGGCAACCTGCCGAACTACCGTGAGTGGCGCAAGGCCGAGACCGCAACGCTGTCATACGGCTACGGTATTTCGGTGACCGCGATCCAGTTGGTGCACGCATTCTCGGCGCTGGCCAACAACGGTCGCCTCGCACCGCTGACCCTGATCAAAACCGACAAGGCGCCGCAGACCACCCAGGTGCTGCCGGAGGCCGTCGCGAAAACCATGCAAGGCATGCTGCAACAAGTGATCGAAGCCCCGCGCGGCGTGTTCCGCGCGCAGGTGCCGGCGTATCACGTGGGCGGCAAGTCCGGTACTGCGCGTAAAACGTCGGTCGGCACCAAGGGCTACGCCGAAAACTCTTACCGCTCGCTGTTCGCCGGTTTCGGCCCGATGAGCGATCCACGTTATGCAATCGTCGTGGTGATCGATGAACCGACCAAGGCCGGTTACTTCGGTGGTCTGGTCTCGGCGCCGGTGTTCAGCCGTGTGATGTCGGGCACCCTGCGCCTGATGAACGTCACCCCGGACAACCTGCCGACCACACAACAGGCCAACGCCACCCCGGCCGTTCCGCTGAAAGCCAATGGAGGGCGCGGCTGATGTCTCTGAGTCTGAACAAGATTTTCCCCCACGCCGGCCACGATCTGTTGATCCGTGAACTGGCGCTCGACAGTCGCAATGTACGCGCGGGTGACCTGTTCCTCGCGGTGCCGGGCGGCAAGTTCGATGGGCGTGCGCACATTGCCGACGCCTTGCAGCGCGGTGCTGCCGCCGTGGCCTATGAAGTGGAAGGCGCCACCGTGCTGCCGATCACCGAAGTGCCGCTGATTCCGGTCAAGGGCCTGGCAGCGCAGCTGTCGGACATCGCCGGGCGTTTTTACGGTGAGCCAAGTCATCACCTGAACCTGATCGGCGTTACCGGCACCAACGGCAAGACCAGCGTGACCCAACTGGTGGCGCAGGCGCTGGACCTGCTCGGCCAGCATTGCGGCATCGTCGGCACTTTGGGTTCCGGTTTCCACGGCTCGCTGCAAAGCGGCCTGCACACCACGCCGAATCCGATTGCCATGCAAGCGACTCTGGGCGACCTGAAAAAGGCCGGCGCCAAAGCCGTGGCCATGGAAGTTTCGTCTCACGGTCTGGATCAAGGCCGAGTTACCGCGCTGGCGTTCGACGTCGCAGTGATGACCAACCTGTCCCGTGATCACCTGGATTACCACGGCACCATGGAGGCCTACGCCGAGGCGAAGGCCAAGCTCTTCGCCTGGAATGACTTGAAGTGCCGCGTGGTCAACCTCGACGACGATTTCGGCCGGCAACTGGCCGCTGAAAAACGCGAGTCGCGACTGATTACTTACAGCCTGCTCGACAGCAGCGCCTATCTCTATGTGCGTGAAGCGCAGTTCGATGACCATGGCGTGCGAGCCACGCTGGTCACGCCGCAGGGCGAGCACCATCTGCGCAGCACGCTGCTCGGTCGTTTCAATCTGAGCAACGTGCTGGCCGCCGTCGGTGCGCTGCTCGGTCTCGACTACGCGCTCGACGAAATCCTTAAGGTATTGCCGAAACTCGAAGGCCCGGCCGGACGCATGCAGCGTCTCGGCGGCGGCACTCAGCCGCTGGTTGTGGTCGATTACGCGCATACCCCGGACGCCCTGGAAAAAGTACTGACCGCGTTGCGTCCGCACGTCAAAGGTCAACTGCTGTGCCTGTTCGGCTGCGGCGGTGATCGCGATCGCGGCAAGCGTCCGCTGATGGCCGAAGTGGTCGAGCGTCTGGCCGACCGCGTGCTGGTGACCGATGACAATCCGCGCACCGAAGACCCGGCGGTAATTTTCGATGACATCCGCGCCGGCTTCACGGCTGTGGATAACGTGACGTTCGTGGCCGGTCGCGGCCAGGCCATCGCACAACTGATTGCCGGTGCTTCGGCGGATGACGTGATCGTTCTGGCCGGCAAAGGTCACGAGGACTATCAGGAAATCAACGGCGAGCGCCATGCGTTTTCCGATCTGGTCGAGGCCGATCACGCCCTGACCGCGTGGGAGGTGGCCCATGCTTAAGGCCCTGAAACTCAGCGAACTGACCAACGCGCTCGACGCCCGTCTGATCAGCGCCGACGCCAGTTTTGACGGCGTGAGCATCGACAGCCGCGCGATCAAGGCTGGCCAACTGTTTATCGCCCTGACCGGCCCGCGTTTCGACGGTCATGACTATCTGAATGAAGTCGCCGCCAAAGGCGCCGTTGCGGCATTGGTCGAGCGCGAAGTCGCCGACAGCACGCTGCCGCAACTGCTGGTCAAGGACACCCGCCAGGCCCTCGGCCAGCTGGGGGCCTTGAACCGTGCCGCATTCACCAAGCCGGTCGCAGCCGTTACCGGTTCCAGCGGCAAGACCACGGTCAAGGAAATGCTTGCGAGCATCCTGCGCACGCGCGGCTCGGTGCACGCGACCCGTGGCAACCTGAACAACGACCTCGGCGTACCGCTGACCCTGCTCGAACTTGCCCCGGAACACAGCGCGGCAGTGATCGAACTGGGCGCCTCGCGTCTGGGTGAAATCGCCTACACCGTCGGGTTGACCAAGCCGCACGTAGCGATCCTCAACAACGCCGGAACCGCCCACGTCGGTGAGTTCGGCGGGCCGGAGAAAATCGTCGAAGCCAAGGGCGAAATCATCGAAGGACTGGCTTCCGATGGCGTCGCGGTGCTGAACCTCGATGACAAGGCGTTTGGTATCTGGAAGACCCGCGCTGCCGGTCGCAAAGTGCTGACTTTCGCATTGAGCAATACTCAGGCGGACTTCCATGCCAGCGACCTGGCCACCGATGCCCGCGGCTGCCCGGCGTTCAACCTGCACAGTCCTGAAGGTGTGGAACGGGTTCAACTGAACCTGCTCGGCACCCACAACGTCGCCAACGCCCTGGCCGCCGCCGCTGCCGCCCACGCTCTGGGCGTGTCGCTGTTCGGCATCGCCACCGGGCTTGGCGCGGTACAACCGGTCAAGGGTCGCACCGTCGCGCAACTGGCGAAAAACGGCATGCGCGTGATCGATGACACTTACAACGCGAACCCCACCTCGATGTGCGCGGCCGTTGATATACTCGCCGGCTTTTCCGGCCGCACCGTTCTGGTGCTCGGGGATATCGGCGAGTTGGGCGACTGGGCGGAGCAGGGGCACCGCGACGTGGGCGAATACGCCCGGGGCAAGGTTTCCGCGCTATACGCCGTCGGGCCGAACATGGTCCACGCCGTGAACGCATTCGGTAACGAGGCGCATCACTTCGGCACACAGGCCGAACTGATCCAGGCCCTCGCCGCCGAGCAGGACACAAACACCACCATTTTGATCAAGGGTTCGCGCAGCGCAGCGATGGAAAACATCGTTGCGGCCCTGTGCGGGTCCAGTCTGGAGAAACATTAATGCTGCTGCTGCTAGCGGAGTATCTGCAACAGTTCTACAAAGGCTTCGCGGTCTTCCAGTACCTGACCCTGCGCGGGATCCTCGGTGTGCTGACCGCGCTGGTCTTGTCGCTGTGCTACGGCCCGTGGATGATCCGCACCCTGCAGAACCGTCAGATCGGCCAGTCCGTTCGTAACGACGGCCCGCAATCGCACCTGTCCAAATCCGGTACGCCGACCATGGGTGGCGCGCTGATTCTGTCGTCCATCGGCGTCAGCACGCTGCTGTGGGCTGACCTGAGCAACCGCTACGTGTGGGTCGTGCTGCTGGTGACCCTGCTGTTCGGCGCCATCGGCTGGGTCGACGACTACCGCAAGGTCATCGAGAAGAACTCTCGTGGTCTGCCGAGCCGCTGGAAATATTTCTGGCAGTCGGTGTTCGGCCTCGGTGCGGCGATCTTCCTTTATATGACTGCTGCCACTCCGGTGGAAACCACCCTGATTTTGCCAATGCTCAAGGACTACAGCATTCCGCTGGGCGCAGGCTTCATCGTGCTGACGTACTTTGTGATCGTCGGTTCGAGCAACGCGGTCAACCTCACCGACGGCCTCGATGGCCTGGCGATCATGCCGACAGTGATGGTCGGTGGTGGCCTGGGCATCTTCTGCTACCTGTCGGGTAACGTGAAATTTGCCGAATACCTGTTGATCCCTTATGTACCGGGCGCAGGCGAGCTGATCGTGTTCTGCGGCGCGCTGATCGGTGCCGGCCTGGGCTTCCTGTGGTTCAACACTTACCCTGCGCAAGTCTTCATGGGTGACGTCGGCGCACTGGCGCTGGGCGCTGCCCTGGGCACCATCGCGGTGATCGTCCGTCAGGAAATCGTCCTGTTCATCATGGGCGGCGTGTTCGTGATGGAAACCCTGTCAGTCGTCATTCAGGTTGCGTCCTTTAAGCTGACCGGTCGCCGTGTGTTCCGCATGGCGCCGATTCACCACCACTTTGAACTCAAGGGCTGGCCCGAGCCGCGCGTGATCGTCCGTTTCTGGATCATCACCGTGATTCTCGTGCTGATCGGCCTTGCCACCCTGAAGCTGAGGTAGAACGAGTGTCTCTGATCGCTTCTGACCACTTCCGCATCGTTGTCGGCCTCGGCAAGAGCGGCATGTCCCTGGTTCGCTTCCTGGCGAACCGGGGCGTGGCGTTTGCCGTGGCCGACACGCGGGAAAATCCACCGGAACTGGCCACGCTCCAGCGTGACTATCCGCACGTGGAAGTGCGTTGTGGCGAGCTGGACGTCGAGTTCCTGTGCCGTGCCGACGAGCTCTACGTGAGCCCCGGCCTGGCGCTGGCGACCCCGGCCCTGCAAGCCGCCGCGGCCCGTGGCGTGAAGCTGTCCGGCGATATCGAGCTGTTCGCGCGTAACGCGAAGGCGCCGATCGTGGCCATCAGCGGTTCCAACGCGAAAAGCACTGTCACCACCCTGGTCGGCGAGATGGCGGCTGCGGCCGGCAAGCGCGTGGCCGTGGGCGGCAACCTCGGTACGCCGGCGCTGGATCTGCTCAGCGATGACGTCGAGCTGTACGTGATGGAGCTGTCGAGCTTCCAGCTGGAAACCACCGACCAGCTCAACGCCGAAGTGGCCACCGTGCTCAACATCAGCGAAGACCACATGGACCGTTACAGCGGTCTGCCGGCCTATCACCTGGCCAAACACCGGATCTTCCGGGGTGCGAAGCAGTTCGTGGTCAACCGTCAGGATGCGTTGACCCGTCCGCTGATGGGCGAGGGCCAGCCGTGCTGGACCTTCGGCCTGACCCAACCGGATTTCAAGGCGTTCGGTCTGCGCGAAGAGAATGGCGAGAAGTACCTGGCCTTCGAATTCCAGAACCTGATGCCGGTGCGCGAATTGAAGATTCGCGGCGCCCACAACCAGTCCAACGCCCTGGCGGCGCTGGCGCTCGGCCACGCGGTCGGGCTGCCGTTCGACGCCATGCTGGCGGCGCTGCGCACCTTCGCCGGCCTCGAACACCGTTGCCAGTGGGTACGTGAGCTGGACGGCGTCGGTTACTACAACGATTCCAAGGCCACCAACGTCGGCGCCGCACTGGCGGCCATCGAAGGTCTGGGCGCGGACATCGACGGCAAGGTCGTGCTGATCGCCGGTGGCGACGGCAAGGGTGCCGACTTCAAGGACCTGCGCGATCCGGTGGCGGCCCATTGTCGCGCCGTGATCCTGATGGGCCGCGACTCCGACAGGATCGGCGAAGCCATTGGCGATGCCGTGCCGCTGATTCGCGCCACTACGCTGGTCGACGCGGTCGCCCAATGCCGCGCCGCTGCCCAACCGGGTGACGTGGTGCTGCTGTCGCCGGCCTGCGCCAGTTTCGACATGTTCAAGAACTACGAAGACCGTGGTCACCAGTTCGTCCGCGCCGTGGAGGATCTGGCATGAGCTTGAGAAACATCATCAAGCCATACCCGTCGCCGCTCATTACCGGACGCGGAATCGACCTCGACTTCCCGATGCTCGCCGGTTGCCTGGCGTTGCTCGGTCTGGGCCTGATCATGATCGCCTCGGCCTCCACCGAAGTAGCGGCCGTGCAGTCGGGCAGCCCGCTGTATTACATGATTCGTCACCTGATCTACGTGGTGCTCGGCCTGGGTGCCTGCATCGTCACGATGATGATCCCGATCGCCACCTGGCAGCGCCTGGGCTGGATGATGCTGATCGGTGCTTTCGGCCTGCTGGTGATGGTGATCATTCCGGGGATCGGCCGTGAGGTGAACGGTTCGATGCGCTGGATCGGTTTCAGCTTCTTCAACGTGCAGCCGTCCGAAATCGCCAAGGTGTTCGTGGTGATTTACCTCGCCGGTTACCTGGTGCGTCGCCAGAAAGAAGTGCGCGAGAGCTGGATGGGCTTCTTCAAGCCGTTCATCGTGCTGCTGCCGATGGCGGGCCTGCTGCTGATGGAGCCGGACTTCGGTGCCACCGTCGTGATGATGGGCGCGGCGGCGGCGATGCTGTTCCTCGGCGGGGTCGGGCTGTTCCGGTTCTCGCTGATGGTGGTACTGGCCGTCGGTGCGGTGGTGTTGCTGATCCAGATGCAGCCGTACCGGATGGCGCGTCTGACCAACTTCGCCGACCCGTGGGCCGACCAGTTCGGTGCCGGTTATCAATTGTCGCAAGCCTTGATCGCGTTCGGTCGCGGTGAATGGCTGGGCGTTGGCCTGGGCAACAGCGTGCAGAAGCAGTTCTATCTGCCGGAAGCCCACACCGACTTCGTGTTCTCGGTGCTGGCTGAAGAGCTCGGCGCCGTGGGTTCGCTGTGCACCGTGGCGCTGTTCGTGTTCGTGTGTATTCGCGGCATGTACATCGGTCTTTGGGCCGAGAAAGCCAAACAGTTTTTTGCCGCTTATGTTGCCTATGGTCTGTCGTTCCTGTGGATCGGCCAGTTCCTGATCAACATCGGCGTGAACGTCGGTCTGCTGCCGACCAAGGGCCTGACCTTGCCGTTCCTCAGTTACGGCGGCAGTTCCCTGGTGATCTGCTGCGCCTGCCTTGGCCTGTTGCTGAGGATCGAGTGGGAGAGCCGGACCCACCTGGGCAGTGAAGAGATGGAATTCCATGAGAGCGACTTCGCCGAGGAGCCGAACCATGGGCGCTAACGTATTGATCATGGCCGGCGGCACCGGTGGCCACGTGTTCCCGGCGCTGGCCTGTGCCCGCGAATTCCAGGCACGCGGCTACACCGTGCACTGGCTCGGTACGCCGCGCGGGATCGAGAACGATCTGGTGCCGGCGGCAGGTATTGAACTGCACCGCATCAACGCCACTGGCCTGCGTGGCAAGGGCAAGCTGTCGCTGCTCAAGGCGCCGTTCATGCTGCTGAAATCGGTATGGCAGGCGCGGGCGATCATTCGCCGCTTGCGTCCGGTGTGCGTGGTCGGATTCGGCGGCTATGTGACCGGTCCCGGTGGTCTTGCCGCCAAACTGGCCGGCGTGCCGGTGATCGTTCATGAGCAGAACGCCGTGGCCGGCACCGCCAATCGGTTGCTGGTGCCGTTCGCCGCCCGGGTGTGTGAAGCGTTCCCCGACACCTTTACCCTGTCGGACAGCCGCCGTACCACCGGTAACCCGGTGCGCAGCGAGCTGTTCCTCGAAACACCGCGCCCGGCCCTGGCCGGACGCAAGGCGCGTTTGCTGATCCTGGGCGGAAGCCTGGGCGCAGAGCCGTTGAACAAGTTGCTGCCTGAAGCCCTGGCACAAGTCGCTGCCGACTTGCGTCCGGAAGTGTTCCATCAGGCGGGCAGAAACCACGATGAAGTGACTGCAGAGCGCTACCGCGCCGCCGGCGTGGACGCGCAGGTGCAGCCGTTCATCAAAGACATGGCCCAGGCCTATGGCTGGGCTGACCTGGTGGTGTGCCGCGCCGGCGCATTGACCATCAGTGAACTGGCCGCCGCCGGTCTGCCCTCGATGCTGGTGCCCTTGCCCCACGCGATCGACGATCACCAGACTCGCAACGCCGATTATTTGGCCCGTGAAGGCGCTGCCTTCCTGATGCCGCAAAGAACGACTGGCGCCGCGGACCTTGCCGCGCGCCTGACAGAGGTCTTGATGCAACCGCAACGACTCGAACAAATGGCCCAAGCGGCCCGCCGTCTGGCGAAACCCGAAGCCACCCGTAGCGTGGTCGATACCTGTCTGGAGGTGGCCCATGGTTGAGAATCAGAAAGCCATGCCGCAACCGGAAATGCGCCGCATCCGTCGCATCCATTTCGTCGGCATCGGCGGCGTGGGCATGTGCGGTATCGCCGAAGTGCTGCTGAACCTGGGCTATGAAGTGTCCGGTTCGGACCTGAAAGCTTCGCCGGTGACCGAGCGCCTGGAATCCTTCGGTGCGCAGATCTTCATCGGCCACCGTGCCGAGAACGCCGCTGCCGCCGATGTGCTGGTGGTGTCGAGCGCCGTCAACACCTCCAACCCGGAAGTCGCAACTGCGCTGGAACGCCGGATCCCGGTGGTGCCGCGTGCCGAAATGCTCGCCGAACTGATGCGCTACCGCCACGGCATCGCCGTCGCCGGTACCCATGGCAAAACCACCACCACCAGCCTGATCGCTTCGGTGTTCGCGGCCGGTGGCCTGGATCCGACCTTCGTCATCGGTGGTCGTTTGAATGCTGCGGGCACCAATGCCCAGCTCGGCACCAGCCGTTACCTGATCGCCGAAGCCGATGAAAGCGACGCAAGCTTCCTGCATCTGCAACCGCTGGTGGCCGTGGTCACCAACATCGACGCCGACCACATGGCGACCTACGACGGTGACTTCAACAAGCTGAAGAAAACCTTCGTCGAGTTCCTGCACAACCTGCCGTTCTACGGTCTGGCGGTGATGTGCCTGGACGATCCGGTGGTGCGTGAAATCCTGCCGCTGGTCAAGCGTCCGACCGTGACCTATGGCTTCAGCGAAGACGCCGACGTGCGCGCGATCAATGTTCGTCAGCAGGGCATGCAGACCTTCTTTACCGTGCTGCGCCCTGATCGCGAGCCTCTTGATGTGTCCGTGAACATGCCGGGCAATCACAACGTGCTCAATTCCCTGGCGACCATCTGCATCGCCACCGACGAAGGCGTCAGCGACGAGGCCATCGTCCAGGGCCTGTCCGGCTTCCAGGGTGTCGGCCGACGCTTCCAGGTCTACGGCGAACTGCCGGTGGACGGCGGTAACGTGATGCTGGTCGACGACTACGGTCATCACCCGACCGAAGTGGCAGCAGTCATCAAAGCCGTGCGTGGTGGCTGGCCGGAGCGCCGTCTGGTGATGGTCTACCAGCCGCACCGTTACAGCCGCACCCGCGACCTGTACGACGATTTCGTCAATGTACTGGCCGATGCCAACGTGCTGTTGCTGATGGAAGTCTATCCGGCCGGCGAAGAGCCGATCCCGGGGGCCGACAGCCGCAAACTGTGCAACAGCATCCGCCAGCGCGGTCAGCTCGATCCGATCTACATCGAGCGCGGCGTCGATCTGGCGCCGCTGGTCAAGCCGCTGCTGCGCGCCGGCGACATTCTGTTGTGCCAGGGCGCCGGTGATATCGGCGGCCTCGCACCGAAACTGTTGAAAAGCGAGTTGTTCGCCGGTGCCGTGGCGGCATCGGTCGAGGGGAAGTTGAAATGACTGCTGCCTACGCCAACCTGTTCTCCACCATCGCCCCGAAGGATTTCGGCCGGGTGGCCGTGCTGTTCGGTGGCCTGAGTGCCGAGCGTGAAGTCTCGCTGAAGTCCGGCAACGCCGTGCTCACCGCGCTGCAAAGCGCGGGTGTGGACGCGTTCGGCATCGACGTCGGTGCCGATATCCTGCAGCGCCTGCTGAGCGAAAAGATCGACCGTGCGTTCATCATCCTCCACGGTCGCGGCGGTGAAGACGGCAGCATGCAAGGCCTGCTCGAAGTGGCCGGCATTCCGTACACCGGCAGTGGCATCCTGGCTTCGGCACTGGCGATGGACAAGCTGCGCACCAAGCAGGTCTGGCACACGCTCGGGATTCCGACGCCGCGTCACGCCGTGCTGCGCAGCGAGGCCGATTGTATTTCGGCAGCGACGGAACTGGGCTTCCCTTTGATCGTCAAACCGGCGCATGAAGGTTCAAGTATCGGGATGGCCAAAGTGAGTTCTGCGTCCGAGTTGATCGACGCATGGAAAGCGGCCAGTACCTACGATTCGCAAGTGTTGGTCGAGCAATGGATCCACGGTCCGGAGTTCACCATCGCCACCCTGCGTGACCAGGTGTTGCCTCCTATCGCCCTGGGTACGCCACACACGTTCTACGACTACGACGCCAAGTACATCGCCAACGATACCCAGTATCGGATTCCGTGCGGGCTCGATGCCACCAAGGAAAAAGAACTCATGGACCTCACGGCGCAAGCCTGCGAGGCGCTGGGTATTGCCGGTTGGGGCCGGGCGGACGTGATGCAGGACGCCGACGGCAAATTCTGGTTCCTGGAAGTCAACACCGCTCCCGGCATGACCGACCACAGCCTGGTACCGATGGCGGCGAAAGCGGCCGGTCTGGATTTCCAGCAGCTGGTCCTGGCCATTCTGGCCGCCAGTGTCGATGCCGACGGCAAGAAAGAGGCGCGAGGTTAAGACCATGCAAGGCGCACAGCTCAGACATCAGCCACCCGCACCCGGCCGCAAGCCGGTGCCGCGGGGTGCCAGCCGAATGGTGGCCAAAGAGCCGATGTCCGCGCGCCTGCCAAAAGCCAACTTCGGCTTCTTGAAAGGTCTGTTCTGGCCGGTGCTGCTGGTGGCCCTGGGGTTCGGCACTTACGAAGGCGCGCAGCGATTGCTGCCGTACGCCGACCGGCCGATCACCAAGATCGCGGTGCAGGGCGACCTGAGTTACATCAGCCAGCAGGCGGTGCAGCAGCGGATCGCCCCGTACGTGGCGTCGAGCTTCTTCACCATCGACCTGGCGAGCATGCGCACCGAGCTTGAGCAGATGCCGTGGATCGCCCACGCCGAAGTACGTCGGGTGTGGCCGGACCAGGTGGTGATCCGCCTCGAAGAGCAACTGCCGGTGGCCCGTTGGGGCGACGAGTCGTTGCTCAACAACCAGGGCCAGGCGTTCACGCCCAAGGAACTGGCGAACTACGAACACCTGCCGCAGCTGTTCGGTCCGCAGCGGGCCCAGCAGCAAGTGATGCAGCAATACCAGGTGCTGAGCCAGATGCTCCGGCCATTGGGCTTCTCGATTGCGCGGCTGGAGCTGCGTGAACGCGGCAGCTGGTTCCTGACCACCGGTGCCGGCAGTTCCGGCCCCGGGATCGAGCTGCTGCTGGGACGCGGCAACCTGGTGGAAAAGATGCGCCGCTTCATTGCCATCTATGACAAGACGCTCAAAGAACAGATTACGAACATTGCGCGCATCGATCTGCGCTACGCCAACGGCCTTGCTGTTGGCTGGCGGGAACCAGTAGCGCCGACGACAGCCCAACCCGCTGTCGCAAAGAATTAAGAAGAGGCAGGACCCATGGCAAACGTGCAAAGCGGCAAAATGATCGTCGGTCTCGATATCGGCACCTCCAAGGTGGTGGCGCTGGTCGGCGAGGTTGCGGACGACGGCTCGCTGGAAATCGTCGGGATCGGCACTCATCCGTCCCGCGGCCTGAAGAAAGGCGTGGTGGTCAACATCGAGTCCACCGTGCAGTCGATCCAGCGCGCGATCGAAGAAGCCCAACTGATGGCGGGCTGCCGCATTCACTCGGCGTTCGTCGGTGTGGCGGGCAATCACATTCGCAGCCTGAACTCCCACGGCATCGTCGCGATCCGTGATCGCGAAGTCAGCTCGGCGGACCTGGAGCGTGTACTCGATGCCGCCCAGGCCGTGGCGATCCCGGCCGACCAGCGTGTGCTGCACACCCTGCCGCAGGATTACGTGATCGATAACCAGGAAGGCGTGCGCGAGCCGCTGGGCATGTCCGGCGTGCGTCTGGAAGCCAAGGTTCACGTGGTCACCTGCGCCGTCAACGCCGCACAGAACATTGAAAAATGCGTGCGTCGCTGCGGTCTGGAAATCGACGACATCATTCTCGAGCAACTGGCCTCGGCCTATTCGGTCCTGACCGACGACGAAAAAGAGCTGGGCGTGTGCCTGGTCGACATCGGCGGCGGCACCACCGACATCGCGATCTTCACCGAAGGCGCGATCCGCCACACGGCCGTGATCCCGATTGCCGGTGATCAGGTGACCAACGACATCGCCATGGCGTTGCGCACCCCGACCCAGTACGCCGAAGAGATCAAGATCCGCTATGCCTGCGCCCTGGCCAAGCTGGCCGGTGCCGGCGAGACCATCAAGGTGCCGAGCGTCGGCGACCGTCCGCCGCGTGAACTGTCCCGTCAGGCCCTGGCCGAAGTGGTCGAGCCGCGTTACGACGAACTGTTCACCCTGATCCAGGCCGAGCTGCGTCGCAGCGGCTACGAAGACCTGATCCCGGCCGGCATCGTGCTGACCGGTGGTACCTCGAAGATGGAAGGCGCCACGGAACTGGCCGAAGAAATCTTCCACATGCCGGTCCGCCTGGGCGTGCCGCATGGCGTGAAGGGGCTGGATGACGTGGTACGCAACCCGATTTATTCCACTGGCGTTGGCTTGTTGATGTACGGCCTGCAGAAGCAGTCCGACGGGATCTCGTTCTCGGGCATCGGCAGCCGCGACAGCTACAGCAACGATGAGCCGCAGGCGCCGTTGCTGGACCGTTTGAAGAAGTGGGTTCAAGGCAACTTCTAACGCTTTACCGCAGCACCGCAACAAACAGCAGTAGGCGAAAAAACTAGAGAATGTAAGGAGAGGGAAAATGTTCGAACTCGTAGACAACATCCCCGCAAGCCCGGTAATCAAAGTTATCGGTGTTGGCGGTGGCGGCGGCAACGCTGTCAATCACATGGTCAAGAGCAACATCGAAGGCGTGGAATTCATCTGCGCCAACACCGATGCTCAAGCGCTGAAAAACATCGGCGCGCGCACCATTCTGCAACTGGGCACCGGCGTGACCAAAGGCCTGGGCGCCGGCGCCAACCCGGAAGTCGGCCGTCAGGCTGCGCTGGAAGATCGCGAGCGCATCGCTGAAGTGCTGGCCGGCACCAACATGGTGTTCATCACCACCGGCATGGGCGGCGGTACCGGTACCGGTGCTGCGCCGATCATCGCCGAAGTGGCCAAGGAAATGGGCATCCTGACCGTTGCGGTCGTGACCCGTCCGTTCCCGTTCGAAGGCCGCAAGCGTATGCAGATCGCCGACGAAGGCATCCGCATGCTCTCGGAAAGCGTCGACTCGCTGATCACCATTCCGAACGAAAAACTGCTGACCATCCTCGGCAAGGACGCAAGTCTCTTGTCGGCTTTCGCCAAGGCTGACGATGTACTGGCCGGTGCCGTTCGCGGTATCTCCGACATCATCAAGCGTCCGGGCATGATCAACGTCGACTTCGCCGACGTACGCACAGTGATGAGTGAAATGGGCATGGCGATGATGGGCACTGGCTGCGCCAGCGGTCCGAACCGTGCACGTGAAGCGACCGAAGCGGCCATCCGCAACCCGCTGCTGGAAGACGTGAACCTGCAAGGCGCACGCGGCATCCTGGTGAACATCACTGCCGGTCCTGACCTGTCCCTGGGTGAGTACTCCGACGTGGGTTCGATCATCGAAGCCTTCGCTTCCGAGCACGCAATGGTCAAGGTCGGTACCGTTATCGATCCGGACATGCGCGATGAACTGCACGTGACCGTGGTTGCCACTGGTCTGGGCGCAAAAATCGAGAAGCCTGTGAAGGTCATCGACAACACCGTTCACACCTCGATGGCGGCTGCTCAAGTGCAGCAACCGGCACCCGCTCGTCAGGAACAGCCAGCGGTGAACTACCGTGACCTGGACCGTCCGACCGTCATGCGCAACCAGGCTCAGGCCGGTGCTGCGACTGCCGCGAAGATGAATCCGCAAGATGACCTGGACTACCTGGACATCCCGGCTTTCCTGCGTCGTCAGGCCGATTGATGAAATGTATCAGGGGTATTCAGGTGATTGGTGTTCAGCAAAGGCTCGGTCTGCTATCATCGCCAGCCTTTGTTGATACCAGTTCGCAATTTGCGCTGAAGCGGCCCATGCCATGATTAAACAACGCACACTGAAAAATATTATCCGTGCCACCGGTGTAGGTCTGCACTCCGGGGAGAAGGTTTACCTGACCCTCAAGCCTGCACCTGTCGACACCGGGATCGTCTTTCGTCGTGCCGATCTCGATCCGGTTGTCGAGATACCGGCTCGCGCGGCCAACGTCGGCGAGACAACCATGTCGACGACGCTGGTCAACGGTGACGTGAAGGTAGACACGGTGGAGCACTTGCTCTCGGCCATGGCTGGCCTGGGCATCGATAACGCCTACGTCGAGCTCTCCGCGTCTGAAGTCCCGATCATGGATGGCAGCGCTGGACCTTTCGTATTCCTGATTCAATCGGCTGGCCTGGAAGAACAGGACGCCGCCAAGAAATTCATCCGCATCCTGCGTGAAGTGACAGTGGAAGACGGCGACAAGCGCGCCACTTTCGTCCCTTTCGAAGGGTTCAAGGTGAGCTTCGAGATCGATTTCGATCACCCGGTTTTCCGGGACCGCACCCAAAGTGCAAGCGTGGATTTTTCCAGCACTTCGTTCGTAAAAGAAGTCAGCCGCGCCCGTACTTTCGGTTTCATGAGTGACATCGAGTACCTGCGCAAGCACAACCTCGCACTCGGCGGCAGCGTGGAAAACGCGATCGTGGTCGATGCCGATGGCGTACTGAACGAAGACGGCCTTCGCTACGAAGACGAATTCGTGAAGCACAAGATCCTCGATGCGATTGGCGACCTGTACCTGCTGGGCAACAGCCTGATTGGTGAGTTCAAGGGCTTCAAGTCCGGCCACGCACTGAACAACCAGCTGCTGCGCAAGTTGATTGAGCAGAAAGATGCCTGGGAAGTCGTGACGTTCGAAGACGCCAGCACTGCACCGATCTCTTACATGCGCCCGGTTGCGGCGGTGTAAGTAAAAAACCTCTCTAGTTTTTTGAAGGCCACCTTTGGGTGGCCTTTTTTTATGCCTGCTGGTTTTGCATTGGCTGTACCGGCCTCATCGCTGGCAAGCCAGCTCCCACAGGTTCTCCAGTTATCCAAAGATCCTCAATACACCCAAAACTCTGTGGGAGCTGGCTTGCCAGCGATGAGGCCGGAAAGGCCAAAACCCCCATCAAGCCACGACGACCTGGTTCCGGCCACCTTCCTTGGCCTGATACAGCGCCCGATCCGCCGCGAACAACAGTTGTTCCAGACTGATTTCGCTCGTCGCCGTCCAGGTACTGATACCGACGCTCACGGTCATCGGTGACTGGTCTTGATTCAGGCTCGGCAATTGCTCCACCGCTGCACGAATGTGCTCGGCGATCTGCTGCGCCCCGACGCTGTCGGTTTCCGCGAGGATCACCGAAAACTCCTCACCGCCATACCGCGCCACCAGATCCGCCGGACGCCGCACATTGGCGGTGATCACTCTCGCCAGTTCACGCAACGCCTGATCCCCGGCCTGATGTCCATGCCGGTCATTGAAGGCCTTGAAGTGGTCCGCATCGATCATCAGCAATGACAGGGGTTGGCCCGAGCGTTGGGCGCGGAACCACTCGTGGCGCAGCGACTGGTCGAGCATCCGCCGGTTGGCGACCCCGGTCAGGGCATCGGTCGCCGCCAGTTGCGCCAGTTCGTGTTCGGCCCGTTGCCGCAGGCGCAGCTCTCGGGCGAGCAGCCAGGTCAGCCACAGCAGGCCGGCACACAACACGCCGGTGGCGCCGCTGATCAGGATCGCCGTGCGTCGCCACGCGCCGAACACTTCCTCGCTGGACAGGGCAACGATTACCGTCAGCGGCAGATTGCCGACCCGCGAGTAGGTGTACAGCCGTTGCTGATGATCCATGCTCGAGATGCTGTTGAAACTGCCATTGCCGTTGCTGTCGCGCAGGATCCGCACCACATTGGGCCGCGCGGCAAAGCTCTTGCCGATCGAATCGCTCTGCAGATAAGGCTTCTGTGCCAGCAGGATGCCGTCGTTATTGATGATGTTGAGGGTGCTGTCGATGCCGATGTCGAGGCTGTTGAACAGCTGATCGAAGTAATCGAGTTTCATCGACGCCACGGCCACGCCGAGGAACTCGCCGGTGTCCGACGAGATGCGCCGACTGAAACTGATCCGCCACTGGTCCGCGTCATCGCAGTCGCAGCGGGGCTTGAACGGACGGCTGATGAACATGCCGGTGTCGCGGTTGAAGGCGTGGGCGAGGAAGTAGTCACGGTCGGCGAAATTGCCTGGCAGCGGATCGACCCGTGAGGAATCGGCGATCACTTCGCCATGCTTGTCGAGCAGCAGGATGTCGCCCTTGAAGCGCGCCGTGGTGGAGCGATCGAACAACGCCAGATGGCGGATCTGCGGCGACACATCTTTCAGGTCGTCACGCTGGGCAGCGGCAATCAGCCCTTGCAGCGTCAGGTCATACAGCTCGACAGTGCGCAGCACATCGGCATCGATCAACTGGGCGATGGTGGTAGCGCTACGGGTCGCCGATTCCTGGGCGTTGGCGCGTTCACGGATCAGCAGGAACGTGACGATGCACACAATCGCGATCACGCTCAGCAGGCTGCCTGAGATCAACAGCAGCTCGGAGCGTCCGGTCGTGCCGGGAACGGAGGGGGTGCGGCTCGCGATCATGGTTCGCTTTTCGGTAGGAGATTCTTTTAAGCGTAGTTGTACCCGCTCGCTGGCACAGGCAAGAAAAAAGGCCAGCACATCGGCTGGCCTTTCTACTGTAGCGGCGATCTTAGAAGACGTTGATCGGGTAGTCGATGATCACACGGTATTCATCGGTGTCCGTATCCAGCGCGCCATAACCGTTGCCGCCGCGGTTGGTCGCCCATTGCAGGCGTACCGCGAGGTCTTTGGCCTGTCCGCTTTGCACCACGTACTTGAGGTCGATGTCGCGTTCCCAGTGCTTGGCGTTGCGACCTTCGGCGCTGTACCACGAAGCGTAACCCTTGCTGTGCGGATCGACCTTGGTCAGGTCCAGCGTGCCGCGCGAGTAGGACAGCGACGAGGTCAGACCCGGCAAGCCGACGCCGGCGAAGTCGTAGGCGTACTTGAGCTTCCACGAACGCTCGTTCGGGCCGTTGAAGTCCGAATACTGCTGCGAGTTGTCGAGGTAAACGCTGTCACCCTGGCTGATGTAATCGAACGGCGTGTTGCCGTTGACCCGCTGATACGCGGCGGTAACGCTGTGGCTGCCGATGCCCACGGTGAAATGCAGGCTGTAGGTGTTGTTGTCGATGTTGCCCAGCAGCGCGTCGCCGGTGTCCTGCGTGTGATAGAAGTGCAGACCCGGGTTGAGGGTCACCCGATCATTCAGCGCCCAGGTGTAGTCGAGGTCGTAGTAGTACTGGTTCCAGATGTCCTTCAGCTCGGACGCGTACAGGCTGCTGGTCAGGCCTTCGACGCCGCTCCAGGCCACGCCGGCCCAGTTCAGGTGCTGGCTCTTGTCGCCGTCGGCTAGGGTGCCGTAAGAGGTGCCGATGCGTTTGTGGCCGCTCTGGTTGTAGGGTTTGGTGAAGCTGGCCTGACCACCTTCGATCATCCAGCCGTCGAAGCTGTGGTTGGTCAGGCTGAGGCCGCGAAAGGTCTGCGGCAGCATGCGCGTCTCGCCACCGGCGATCACCGGGTTGGCAAGGAACAGGTCGCCGGCCTTCAGCTCGGTATCGAACGCACGCATTTTCAGGGTGCCGCCCGCCGTGGAGAACGAGCCCGGCGCTTTGCCGCTACCGTCGCTGACCGGCAGGATGCTGGAGTTGTCGGTGCCGCCACCGCCGTCGAGCTTCAGACCGAGCATGGCGTGGGCATCGAGGCCGAAGCCGACGGTGCCTTCGGTGTAACCCGACTCGAATTTGCCTAGGAACCCCTGGCCCCACTCGATGTTGTCGTCCGTCTGCTGCAGACGGTTGCGGTTCATGTAGTAGTTGCGGGCATTGAGGTTGAGGCTCGCGCCTTCGACGAAACCCTGTTTCTCGGATTCGGCGGCGTGGGCAGTGGGGGCAATCGTTGCGGCAATTGCAATGAACAGCGGGGTGAAGCGAACTGGGTAACGCACGTGCGGTAAAGCTCCTTGGGTCAACTGACACTTCAATGTCTTGAGGTGCGGGATGTTTCCAGTTGTTAAAGACGAACCAGACAGCGTTCAGACCACAACGAAAAAAGGCCGCTGAATATCAGCGGCCTGCAAGGACGACGGTTGAACGGGAAGAGCCAAACAACCGCGTCGAGGGAAACGTTGCGCGGTGCGCGACTCAGCTGTCTTTCTCGGAAGCTTGAGCCTGCGAAGTTGCGGCCTGTGGGGCTTGCGTAGCGTCCTGCGCCTTGGCCATCACTTCTGCCTGATGCTGTTCGAATGCGTGAGCGCGAGCGGCATTTTGCGCTACGAACGTCTGCGATTCTTCAGCCATCGCCAGCGGCGACAGGATCAATGAGGACAAAACGAAAGCGCTGGCAATACCCATACTGTTGGACATCTTGAAAACCTTCTTGCTTGGCAAGTGCTGTTTGGTGCGGGCAAAGATAAGGTTGCCGGGGGTTGGGAAACAGCGTGATTTTCATAAATGACTGTTACAGCAGAAGCAAAGATCAGCGGGAGAGTCGTTTCCGGGCTCGGCTTGAGAGGGACGCGGAGCGTCCCGGGCGGCATTCCCACGCAGAGCGTGGGAACGATGAGGGGTGGGCTCAGACCGGAAGGTGGATCCCGAAGGTGTTCATCCCGCGATCACTGCGCACAAACACATCGCCGCCGTGCATTAACGCGATCGCCTTGACGATCGCCAGCCCCAACCCGTGATTGTTGCCACTGTTGCTGCGCGACGCATCGACCCGGTAGAAACGCTCGAACAAGCGCGGTAAATGCTCGCTGGCAATCGGCGAACCGGGGTTGGCTACGCCGATGCTGACCTGATGGTCCTCGACCGCGATCTGGACTTCGATCACCTGACCGGGCGCGGTGTGTTGTACCGCGTTGCTCAGCAGATTGATCAAGGCCCGGCGCAGATGGGCGATCTCGATCTGTACCCGCGCGTCGCCGCTTACCCGCACCTGGACCTGCGCATCTTCGAGAATGAAGTCGAGGTATTCGAGGGTGGTCGCCACTTCATCGGCCAGCGACGTTGAGGTCAGTTTGGTGGCTTTACTGCCCTGATCGGCGCTGGCCAGAAACAGCATGTCGTTGATGATCGAGCGCAGGCGTTCCAGCTCTTCGAGGTTGGATTGCAGCACTTCGAAATAATGCTCGGCAGAGCGCCCGCGCGTCAGGGCGACCTGGGTCTGGCCGATCAGGTTGGTCAGTGGCGAGCGCAGCTCATGGGCGACGTCGGCATTGAACGATTCGAGCCGCGAATAAGCCTGTTCGACCCGCTCCAGCGTCGAGTTGAACGAGTCGACGAACTGCTCCAGTTCCGGCGGTAACGGCGACAATCGCAGACGCCCGGCCCGCAACGGCGGCGCCAGACGCTGAGCTTCCTGTGACAGTTTGATCAGCGGCTTGAGGCCGATCCGCGCCACCCAGTAACCCAAGGCCGAGGCCAGCAGCACGCCGATCACCGCCAGACTCACCAGCGCGATCAGCAACTGATGCTGGGTCTGGTGAAAGGTCTCGGTGTCGATGCCGATCATGAAGCGCAACGGCGGGCGTTGATCCTTGGCCGGCAATTCGGTGAGCAGCACTTTCAGCGGATAGGGATGGTCGGGCAGTTGCAGGTCGCGCATGCCCAGCGGGCCTTGGGCAAACGCGCGGATCAAGGCATCCGGCTCGCCGAACTCGTAGCCCGGATTGCCGCTGACCACCCAGAAACGGATGCGCTTGTCCTCTTCGCCGAGCAGCTTGAGCTTGGCGTTGATCTTCACCCAATGCTCAGGAGTGCCATAGCGGTTGAGCGCGGATTCGAGCACGCTGTAACGTGCATCCAGTTCCGCTTCCGGCAGCAGGCCGAGGCCTTTGTCCACTTGTTGATACAGCGCGCCGCCGATCAACAGGAACACCAGCAGCGCCACCAGCGTGAACATCCCGCTCAGGCGCAGGGCGATGGAATTACTGGACACCACGGCTCTCCAGCACATATCCCATGCCACGTATGGTGTGCAGCAGTTTCTCGTCGAACGGCCCGTCGAGCTTGGCCCGCAGGCGTTTGATCGCGACTTCGACCACGTTGGCGTCGCTGTCGAAATTGATGTCCCAGACCATTTCCGCAATCGCGGTTTTCGAGAGGATTTCGCCCTGACGCCGGGCCAGCACGCTGAGCAGCGAAAACTCCTTCGCGGTCAGATCCAGCCGGGTGCCGGCGCGGGTGGCCTTGCGGCTGATCAGATCGATCCACAGATCGGCGATGCTCACTTGCACCGGTTCGTGGCCGCCACTGCGCCGGGTCAGCGCTTGCAGGCGCGCCACCAGTTCGAGGAAGGAGAACGGTTTGCCGAGGTAATCGTCGGCGCCGTCGCGCAGGCCGCGGATCCGGTCTTCGACCCGTTCGCGGGCGGTGAGCATGATCACCGGTGTCTGCTTGCGCGCACGCAACGCGCGCAGCACGCCGAAGCCGTCGAGGCCCGGCAGCATCACGTCGAGAACGATCACCGCGTAGTCGCTTTCCAGCGCCAGATGCAGGCCCTCGACGCCGTCGCGGGCCCGATCCACGGTGTAACCCTGTTCCGTCAGGCCGCGGTGCAGGTAGTCCGCGGTTTTCTCTTCGTCTTCGATAATCAGAACGCGCATGACCCGCCTCAGTCTGTCGTTGCCAGCGCCGCGACGGGCGCAGGTTTGGGCTTGTGGAACAGCCGCTCAAGCCACAAGTATATGACCGGCGTGGTGAACAGCGTCAGCATCTGGCTGACCAGCAGCCCACCCACCACTGCGATTCCCAGCGGCTGGCGCAGTTCGGCGCCGGTGCCGTAACCGAGCATCAGCGGCAGGGCGCCAAGCAGCGCGGCGAGGGTGGTCATGATGATCGGCCGGAACCGCGTGATACATGCCTCGAAAATCGCATCCTGCGGCGACAAGCCGCGATGACGCTGCGCTTCCAGGGCGAAGTCGATCATCAGGATGCCGTTCTTCTTCACGATACCGATCAGCAGCACCAACCCGATCAACGCCATGATCGAAAAGTCCTGCCCGCAGATCCACAGCATGATCACCGCGCCGAGACCCGCCGCCGGCAAGGTCGAGATGATCGTCAGCGGATGGACGAAGCTCTCGTAGAGCACGCCAAGGATGATGTACACCGCCACCAGTGCCGCGAGAATCAGCCATGGCTGACTTTTCAACGAACTCTGGAACGCCTGGGCCGCACCCTGGAAGTTGCCGCTGATCGCGGTCGGCATGCCGATCTCGGCCTTGGCCTGATTGAGCAGGATGACCGCGTCGCCCAGTGCCACGCCGGGCGCCAGGTTGAACGACAGATTGGCGGCCGGGAACATGCCGTCGTGGGCGATGGACAGCGGGCCGATGGTCGGCGCGTCGAATCGGGCCAGCGCCGACAGCGGCACCATTTCTCCGCTGAGCGGTGAGCGCAGGTAGAAATAGTTGAGGCTTTCGGCCTTGCCGCGCTGCTTGGTGTCCAGCTCCAGAATCACGTTGTACTGGTTGACCTGGGTCTGGAACTCGTTGATCTGCCGCTGGCCGAAGGCGTCGTACAGCGCCTCGTCGACATCACTCGCCGTCAGGCCGAAACGCGCGGCGGCGCTGCGGTCGATGCTGATGTGGGTGATGCTGCCGCCCAGTTGCAGATCGTTGGAAATGTCACGGAACGCCGGGATGCTGCGCAGCTTTTCCGTGAGTTTCTGGGTCCAGGTGGCGAGGGTCGGCCCGTCGTTGCTCTTGAGCACGTACTGATACTGCGCACGGCTTGGGCCGGAGCTGAGGTTGATGTCCTGGCCGGCGCGCAGGTAAAGCACGATGCCGGGGACTTTCATCAGTTGCGGACGAATGCGGTCGATGAACTGGCTGGCCGAAACATCGCGGTCTCCGCGTTTTTTCAGGGCAATCCAGAAGCGTCCGTTGGCGATGGTCTGGTTGCTGCCGGACACGCCGACTGAGTGGGAAAACGCCTGGACTGCCGGGTCGGCGGCGACGATTTCGGCCATCGCCAGGTGTTTTTTCACCATGTCGCTGTAGGAGATATCGGCGGCGGCTTCGGTGGTGCCGAGGACGAAACCGGTGTCCTGCACCGGGAAGAAACCCTTGGGGATAAACACGTAGCCGCCAATCGCCAGCGCCACGGAAATGCCGAACACGCCGATCATCAATTTCTGGTGAGCGAGGGCGCGGCGCAGGCCTTTTTCGTACCAGCCGAGCAGGCGTTCACTGAAGCCCGGTTTGTCATGGGCGTGATGCACCGGTTTGCGCATGAACAGCGCTGCCAGTGTTGGCGCCAACGTCAGCGATACCAACACGGAAATCATGATGGTCGAGGTGGCCGTCAGGGCGAATTCCTTAAACAGGCGCCCGACCACACCGCCCATGAACAGCAGCGGAATGAACGCCGCCACCAGCGAGAAACTGATCGACACCACGGTGAAACCGATCTCGCCGGCGCCCTTGATCGCGGCGTCGCGCATGCTGTCGCCGGCCTCCAGATGGCGGTGAATGTTTTCCACCACCACGATGGCGTCGTCGACCACGAAACCTACCGCCACCACGATGGCCACCAGCGTCAGGTTGTTCAGACTGAAGCCGAGTAAATACATCAGCGCGAAACTGGCGGTCAGCGACACACCGAGCACCGCCGACACAATCATCGTCGCCGACAACTGGCGCAGAAACAGCGCCATCACCGCCACCACCAGCAGGATCGCGATCAGCAGCGTGATTTCCACTTCATGCAGCGAGGCGCGGATGGTCTGGGTGCGATCGATCAGGGTTTTGACCTGCACCGAGGCCGGCAGCATGGCTTCGAGGCCGGGCAGGGCGGCCTGAATCCGGTCCACGGTTTCGACGATGTTGGCGCCGGGCTGGCGCGAGATCACCAGGTTCACGCCCGGTCGATCGCCGGCCCAGGCTTGCACGTAGGCATCTTCCGAACCGTTGACGACTTTCGCGACATCCCTCAGGTGAACCGGGGCGCCGTCCTTGTAGGAAACGATGAGCTGGCTGTATTCCTCGGGGTGGAACAACTGGTCGTTGGTCGACAGCGTGGAAATGCTCGAGTCGCCGTACAACGCACCCTTGGCGAGGTTGAGGCTGGTCTGCTGGATCGCCACACGAATATCGGCGAGGGTCAGGCCGATGGCCGCCAGTTTGTCGGCCGAGGCCTGTACGCGAATTGCCGGACGTTGCTGACCGGTGATGTTGATCTGGCCTACACCGTCGATCTGACTGATCTGACGCGCGAGCAGGGTTTCCACCAGATCGCTGAGTTCAGTGCCGGGCATTTGCGTGGAGCTGACGCTGAGGATCAGCACCGGGCTGTCGGCCGGATTGACCTTCTTCCAGGTCGGCAGGGTCGGCATGTCTTTCGGCAGTTTGCCGGCGGCGGTGTTGATCGCGGCCTGCACTTCCTGGGCGGCGGTGTCGATGCTCTTGTCGAGGGTGAATTGCAGGGTCAGCAACGTGGAGCCCAGCGCACTGCTGGAGGTCATCTGGGTCATGCCGGGGATGGCGCTGAATTGCACCTCCAGCGGCGTGGCCACGGACGAAGCCATGGTGTCCGGGCTGGCGCCGGGTAACTGTGCTGAGACTTGAATCGTCGGAAATTCCGCTTCCGGCAGTGGGGCAATCGGCAGGCGCGGGAAGGCAATCACCCCGACCAGCACCAGCGCGATGGTCAGCAGAATCGTCGCCACCGGGTGATCGATGCACCAGGTCGAAACGCCTTTGTGCTGCTTCATGGCTTGGGCTCCGCTTGCACCACCTGCGGCGGTTCGCTCATGACTTGCACGGTCGAACCGGGCTTGAGCCGTGACTGGCCATCACTGACCAACACGTCGCCGGGTTTCACGCCCTTGATGATGTCCTGACCGCTGCCCTGATAAACCATCTGCACCTGCACCGCTTCAACCTTGTCGCCGTTGACCCGATAAACGAAGTGTTGGTCGAGACCGCGCTGTACGACGGTGGGCGGGACCACCAGTGCATCTTTATCCAGCGCCGTCTGAATCTTTACCGTCACCAGCAGGCCCGGCCAGAGCTTCTGGTTGGGATTGTCGAACTCGGCCTTGGCGCGGATGGTGCCGGTGTTGGCGTTGATCTGGTTATCGATCAGGGTCAGGTGACCTTCGCCGAGCAGGTTGCCGGTTTCGCCGTCGGTGTCGGCGCCGATGTAGGCCTTGACCTGTGCGCGCTGCGGATCGCTGATCAGGCCTTGCAGGGTCGGCAGCATTTGCTGGGGCAGGGAAAACTCGACGGCGATCGGGTCGATCTGGGTCACAGTGAACAGACCTTGCGCGTCGGTCATGCGCAGGAAGTTGCCTTCGTCGACCGTGCGAATCCCGACGCGGCCGGTGACCGGGGAGCGAATCTGGGTGTAGGAAAGTTGTACCTGTGCCGCGTCAATCGCGGCCTGATTGCCCTGGGCGGTGGCCTTGAGCTGGTTGACCAGTGCCTGTTGCTGGTCGTAGGTCTGCTTCGATACGCCGTCGTCGACGCTGAGCAGTTTGTAGCGCTTGAGGTTGACCAAAGCGACTTGCAGTTGCGCCTGGCTTTCGCCCAGTTGCGCCCGGGCCTGGTCGAGGCTGGCGCGGATCGAGCGGTCGTCGATGGTGGCGAGCAGGTCGCCCTGTTTCACCAGCTGACCCTCTTTGACCAAGAGCTTGGTGAGGATGCCGTCGATCTGTGGGCGCACCACGACGCTGTGCAGCGAGAGGACCGAGCCGATGCCGCTGGTGTAGCGGGGGACGTCTTTTTCGCTGACGGCGACGACTCGCACCGGGATGGCGGTGGGGGTTGCGAGTTTGGCCGGGGCGGGTTTGTATGCGTACCACAGACCGGCGGCTGCGAGGGCGATCAGCAGGGTGGCGAGCAGGGCCTTTTTCTTCTGGATTTGCATGCTTGTGGGGCGCCAGGGGGACGGGGTTTGGGCAGGTTTTGTCTTTATAAACTTGTTTGGGGGTCAGGAGGGTGACGGCTGGCTGACGGCGCTGTCAGTTTCGGCTTTTGACTTGGCGGCCTTTGGGCCGACCATGCTGTTTTGGGTTTGGGTGAATATCCGTTTCTTTGGGTGTTGCGGCTGGCGGTTCCGCTCTTACAGCGGGTCACTTTGGCAAACGCCCCAAAGTAACCAAAGGTCTTGGCCCCTGCGTTCGGCGCCTCGCTGTGGCTCGGCGTTCCTTCGTTCCGGGATTCATCCGGGGGCATCGCCTACGGTTTGCTTCGCTGCACCTCCTCTCGATGCATGCGGCTGCGCCGCACGGTCGCTGCGCTCCCACCCCCGGA
>NZ_JBQEQA010000016.1:0-57671 GCF_052045815.1 Pseudomonas sp. 22085 | reverse complement strand
GCATGCGGCTGCGCCGCACGGTCGCTGCGCTCCCACCCCCGGATAAATCCCTCCACTCAGCCTTCCGATGGGGCCGGCACGTCAAAAGCGGTACTCGAGCTAACGCTCATCGTTTTGAGTGGTGAAGAGCGGAGAGCGGAGAGCTGAAGACAGAAGCAGAAAACGGACTGCTTTTGTTTTGATCGTTCCCACGCTCCGCGTGGGAATGCCGCCCGGGACGCTCCGCGTTCCATTTTCGGATGTTTGGATATGTGTTGGGTGTACCGTTTGTTGCTGTAGTGCTTTTGGGTAGATCGGGAGGGGTGATCCGTTAGTCGACCTGTCCCAAAAAGGCACTGGTCGTATCCTTTTGGGGGCTCTTTAAACTCCGCTCACGCAGGTATACTGCGCGCTTTCGCGGCTCGTCCACCGGGCCGGACTTTTTGCTTCGCGGAGCTTTCATGACTTCCCCAATCGACAACGCTGTGAGCGATGTCCCGGCAGAGCTGGCTGAGGCCAGTGAATCCAAGCCGACCATTCCTGCGTTCAAGTTTCCGTTCAAACCAGGTGATCTGGCGGCTGCCAAAGCGGCGAAGCAGCCGCAGTTCAAGGGCAAGGACGGTGATCGTCATGCCAAGATTCCGGGTGTGGCACCTTCGGGTACTCGCCGTTCGATGGGCAAGCGCTGATTCAATCCCGCCTCGGCCGTTGCTGTGATTTTCGGTCACAGTGATGGCTAATTGCTCAGTTCCTGAGCCAGATCAACGTTTCACCAGTGAGTGCGCTTAGAGTCAGCAGCCCTGCCGACTCTTTCCAATAAAACGAGCGCGCTTTCCATGAAGATCAATCTCCCGGTGACCGGGCGCAATGTCGATGTTGCGCCGGATGCGAACATTCTCTCGACCACCGATCTGACCAGCGCGATCACCTACGCCAACGACGACTTCATCAGGATCAGCGGTTACAGCCGCGACGAGCTGCTGGGTGCGCCGCACAATTTGCTGCGTCATCCGGACATGCCGGCGCAGGCGTTTGCCCATATGTGGCAGACGCTCAAGGGTGGGCGGTCGTGGATGGGGCTGGTGAAGAATCGTTGCAAGAGCGGTGATCACTACTGGGTCAGTGCCTATGTCACGCCGGTCACGCAGAACGGTGCGGCGGTGGAGTATCAGTCGGTGCGCACGCGGCCGGATGCGCGGCAGATTGCGGCAGCGGAGCGGGCGTATGCGCAGTTGCGCGAGGGGCGGGTGGCGCGGTGGCCGCGGCTGCCGAGCCTGAGTTTGCGGGCGAAGATCATGGCGTTGACCAGTTCGGTGCTGGCGCTGGTGCTGGGGATGGAAGCCTGGCTGCGGCCGGAGTCCATGGGCATCGAAGCTGCTGCGCTGGTGGTCGGCAGCGGCGCGTGTGCGCTGGGCGTGGGTTGGTTATTGCGGCCGCTGGAGCATTTGACCGAGCGTGCCCGGCTGATTGCCGATAACCCGTTGAGCCAGGGCATTTATACCGGGCGGCGGGATCAGTTCGGGCAGATCGAGTTTGCCTTGCAGATGCTTGAAGCGCAGGTCGGCGCGGTGGTGGGGCGCATTGGCGATGCATCGCAGCGATTGGCCGGGCATGCGGCGCAGCTTGTGGATCATTTGCAAAGCAGTCATACCAGTACGTTGGCGCAGCAGGCGGAAACCGATCAGGTGGCGGCGGCGATTCATCAGATGGCGGCCAGTGTGGCCGAGGTCGCCAGCCATGCGCAGCAGGCGTCGGTGGCGGCGGATATGGCCGGGACGGAAACCCGTGAGGGGCATTTGCTGGTCGGCGAGAGTCGCAGTGCGGTGTTGCGGCTGGCCGAGGAGTTGGGGCGGGCGACCGAGGTGATTCATCAACTCGAAGGCCACAGCAGCGAAATTTCCGGGGTGCTGGAGGTAATTCGCAGCATCGCCGAGCAGACCAACCTGCTGGCGCTCAACGCGGCGATCGAAGCGGCCCGGGCCGGGGATGCCGGACGCGGGTTTGCGGTGGTGGCCGATGAGGTGCGCGGTCTGGCTCAGCGCACTCAACAATCGACCAACGAGATTCAACGGATGATCAGCACCCTGCAAAACGGCGCGCGGGATGCGGTGCTGGTGATGCAGCAGAGCAGCGAGCATGTGGATAACAGCGTCGAACAGGCGCAGCGTGCGGCCCGGGCACTGGACGGGATCAGCGGGCGGGTCGAGCAGATCACCGAGATGAGTCTGCAGATTGCGGCGGCGGTTGAAGAACAGAGCGCGGTGAGTGAGGACATCAACCGCAATATCGTCAGTATTCGCACGGCGTGCGAGCTGACGGTGGATGAGGGGCGCCAGAGCCAGCTCAACTCACAGGATGTGGCGGGGCTGGCGGGGGATTTGCGTTCGCTGGCGCGGGAATTCTGGGGGCGGCGGCAGGGCGCTCAGGCTGCTCGCAACGAGATGAACGCGTAGGTCTGCGGCGGTTCGGACACCACGTGTGCTCCGGCCGCCCGTACTTGCCCGGCGATGTCGTCGCCGGAGACATGGAACAGCCATTCACTGGAAACTTCGCTCAATGGCTGCGCCGTGACCTGATCGATCACCGAGGCAAACGCGCCCATGTTCGGCAGATACGCGGTAAACCCGTCGCCCTTGAGCGCGGTGGTGCGGATGCCGAGCAGGCCGCAGATCGCGTCCTTGGTCTGGATGTCATCCCGATCGGCCTGACGGGAGCGCTGGATCAGCGTCACCAGTTCCTGATTCACCAGCTCACCGCCGACGATCAACTGCGGCCCTTGCTCCCAGGACTCTGGCGGACAGTCCTTGGCGGTGGGGTTCAGCGCAATGTGCGGATTGATTTCGGCGGGATAGATGCGGCACACCAGCGGCCGGCGCTCGTAGATGCGGCACAGCTTGTCTTCGTCAAGATTCCGGCAGGGGCCGACGTTGTAGGCAGCGAAAGTGATTGCCACATGGGCGTCGGACATTCCGCTGCGTACTACCGCCGAACGCCGCTGAGCGTGTTCACGCTGCTGCTCCGGCAGGCCGAGGCCGTTGGCGAGAAACGCCTCCACCAGCACGATCACCTGACCGCCGTCAGCCGCCCACATGCGGGCTTCGGCCAGGGTCAGGGGCACATGGTGATCGGTGCAGCATTTGCCGCAGCCTACGCAGGAAAAGGTTGTATTCATTGAGCGGGCAATCTTCAATCAGGGTGTGAATCGGCGACATAAAGCCGCCGTACAGGCCCGGAGTGAAGCAAGTTGTGCGCCATTCGCTCAGGGTTTGGCGGTCGGGCGGATCGAGTCCCATTCGGTGACGAACGCGGTTTTCGACTTTTTGTTGTACAGGCACAACTCGGTGCCTTGCTGGCCCTTCATGTGTTTTTGCGGGTATTGGCCTTGCAGCAACAGCGCGGTGTAGCCGACGCGGTCATCGAATTGCGCGGCGTTGCCGACCGGTTTGGCGTTTTTCAGGCCGCTGGCCTTGGTGCAACTGGCGAGCACGGTTTTGTCGTAGGCCGCCCAGGCGTCGGGGCTGGAGGCGTGTGCCAACGGGGCGATGAGGCAAAGTACGGAGAGGGCGAGGCGTTTCATGGTTCGGGCATCCTTGGGTTCAGGCCAGGGTTGGAGTATGCCTGAGCGGGAAAAGTTGTCTTGAGGCCGCCATCGCGGGCAAGCCCGCTCCCACAGTTTTTGTGAGCGCCGCAAATACCTGTGGGAGCTGGCTTGCCAGCGATGGCGGTCTGTCAGTCCGGCACCAGTTCCCGGCGAACCACGTACATTCCAGACCTTTCGTACAAGCGCTGTGCTCGCTGGTTGCTCTCCAGCACCTTCAGGTCGACAAACCCTTCGCGCCGATCCTGAAACACCTTGAATGCATGAAGCAGCAACGCCCGACCCAATCCACGACCCTGAGCGCGAGGATGCACCACCAGATTCTTGATGTAGGCACTGGTCCAGCATTGCGCCACGCCAATGACGCCTTCGGCATCGCTGGCGATGAAACACAGTGCCGGATCGTATTCCGGGTCGTTTTCAAACTGCTGTTGCCAGACGTCCGGCGCTGGCACCCGACCACCGCTTTCGCGGTAGCCGAACTGCATCAGCTCATGCACGGCGGCTGCACGTTCGGCGCTGTAGGTGGCGAGTTCGATGCCGTTCGGCCATTCGATGGCCGGCACGTCCTGGCTCAGGTCGCGCCGCATCAGGAAGCAGAACGTCTCGCCCAAGACTCAGTGGCCCTGAGCGGCGACGAATTTGGCCGCTTCGATCAGGCAGTGGGTCAGCTCCGGCGAGGAGAACTTGGTCAGCACACCGTTGGCGCCGGCGAGGCGGGCCTTTTCGCTGTTCATCGCGCTGTCGAGTGAGGTGTGCAGCAGCACGTAGAGGTGGGCGAAGTCCGGGGTCTCGCGCAGGGTACGAGTGAAGGCGTAGCCGTCCATCTCGGACATTTCGATGTCGGAGACGATCAGGTTGATCTGCTGCGCCGTGCCTTGCAGGTCCAGCAGGCAGTCGATGGCTTCCTTGGCGCTGCGCGCAGTGTGGCATTGCAGGCCGAGGTTGCGCAGGGTGTGCACCGATTGCTGCAGCGCGACCTGGCTGTCGTCCACCACCAGAATCCGCGCGTTGCCCAGCACTTCGGCGTCTTCCATGCTCAGCTCGGTCGGGGCCATTTCGATCTGCGCCGGGGCGATGCCGTGGATGACTTTTTCGATGTCCAGCACCTGCACCAGCGTGCCGTCCACCGAGGTCACGCCAGTGATGTAGGCGCGCGAACCGCCGGAACCGAACGGCGGCGGTTTGATGTCAGTGGTCAGGCAATGCACGATCTTGCTCACCGCCTGCACATGCAGACCCTGTTTCGAACGGCTGACGTCGGTGACGATCAGGCAGCCGCCGTTCGGATCTTCCAGCGGCCGCTCGCCGATGGCGCGGCTCAGGTCGATCACCGACAGCGAAGCACCGCGCAAAGTGGCGATGCCTTTGACGTGCGGGTGCGACTCCGGCAGCTTGGTCAGCGGCGGGCAGGGGATGATTTCACTGACCTTCAGCAGGTTGATCGCCATCAGCTTGCCGCTGCGCAAGGTAAACAGCAGAAGCGAAAGTGAATCTGCGCGGGCTTTGTTGGAAGACATAAAAACCTTCTGTGGAAAAAGGTGAGCGGCGATCGCACGGATCGCCAGCAGGTATCGATGCCGGGTTATCGACTTGTAACCGGCAGGCTTTAGGGATTCCGGCGCCAATCCGACGGCGGGACTTTTATTTCATCCCCAACCGCTTCGCCATCCGCCCCAGATTCGCCCGGTCCAGCCCCAGTTCACGGGCGGCACTGGCCCAGTTGTCCTGATTGCGCTCAAGCGCTGCACTGATCAACTGCCGCTGATACTGCTCGGTGGCGCTGCGCAGGTCGCCGCTGATCAATGGCAGAGCGGCAGTCGCTTCGGACGGCGCCGGCGAGTTATCCACAACCTCGCGCGGCAGATCGAGGTCCATCGCGCTCAAACTGAGAATCTTCGGTCGCACCTTGCAGTTGCCCAGCGCCTTCAGCGCGCTGCGTCCGATCAAGTGCTCCAGTTCCCGCACGTTGCCCGGCCAGGTGTAGGCCAGCAGCGCTTCCTGGGCGTCGCTGCTCAGGCGCAGACTATTGAGGCCCATGCGCGAGCGGTTCTGTTCCAGGAAGTAACCGCTCAGCAACAGCACATCGCGACCCCGGTCACGCAGCGCCGGCACCCGCAACGGGTAAACGCTGAGGCGATGGTAAAAGTCGGCTCGGTAGCGGCCGCTGCGCACTTCTTCGGCCAGATCACGGTTGGTCGCAGCGATCAGGCGCACGTCGACCTGATGCTCCTTGTCCGAACCCAGGCGCTGCAACTGACCACTCTGCAACACCCGCAACAGCTTGGCCTGGACGGTCAGCGACAACTCGCCGACTTCATCGAGAAACAGCGTGCCGCCATTGGCCAGTTCGAACTTGCCGCGCCGGTCGCTGGTGGCACCGGTGAAGGCGCCGCGCACGTGGCCGAACAGTTCACTTTCGACGAGCGTGTCCGGCAGCGCCGCGCAGTTGAGGCTGATGATCGGTTTGTCGGCGCGCTTGGAAGCGGCGTGAATGGCCTGGGCCACCAGTTCCTTGCCGACCCCGGTTTCCCCAGTGATCAGCACGGTCAGGTCGCTGCCGCCGACCAGATTGATTTCTTCCACCAGCCGTTTGTGGGCCTTGCTCTGGCCGATCATTTCACGGTTTTGCTGACCGCTGGCCTGACGATAAACCTCGGCGCGCTGGTGTTCGTCTTCAGCGCGAATCGCCAGACGCTCGATGCGTTCAGCGGCATTCACAGTGGCCGATGCGAGACTGGCGAAGGCTTGCAGGGCGTCGAGTTCGATCGGTTCGAAGCGCTCCGGATCGAGGGCGTCGAGGGTGATCAGCCCCCACAGCTTTTCATCGACGAACAACGGACAGCCGAGGCAATCGTGAACTTCAAGATGATCGTCGAGGCCGTCGACCAGTCCGTCGTACGGATCGGGCAGATCGCTGTCGGCGGCGAAACGGGTCGGCCCTTCGCCGGCCAGCAGCACTTCAAAGCGCGGATGTTCGCTGACCTTGAACCGGCGGCCGAGGGTGTCGGTACTCAATCCGTCCACAGCCAGCGGCACCAGCCACTCGCCGTCGAGGCGCAACAGGGCGGCGGCATCGCAGGGCAGCAGGGCGCGCATGGCTTCCAGCAGGCGCCGGTAGCGCTCGCCTTCGGGCAGTTCGCGGGACAGGTCGGAGACCAGTGGGAGCAGGGCGGTGAGCAGTGATTTGGCGGACATAGGCCTGTAGTCAAAGAGACACGTTGTAGTCCAAGCGACTATAGAGGTGCTTGTGTCGATCTGACTACATGATTTTCAAGCTATTGATTTATATGAACAAAATAGTTGGCACGAATACTGGAATAGCTAAGGCACTTTTAGAGAAAGCTCAGGAGTCACCCTTATGCTTAGCGTTCAGGATCGTGCAATCATCAAATCCACCGTGCCTCTGCTGGAAAGCGGCGGCGAAGCGCTGATCACCCATTTCTACCGCATGATGCTCTCCGAGTATCCGGAAGTCCGCCCGCTGTTCAACCAGGCCCACCAGGCCAGCGGTGACCAGCCTCGCGCTCTGGCGAACGGTGTGTTGATGTATGCGCGCCACATCGATCAACTCGACCAGTTGGGCGATCTGGTGGCGAAAATCATCAACAAGCACGTGGCGTTGCAGATCCTGCCGGAGCATTACCCGATCGTCGGAACCTGCCTGCTGCGCGCCATCTGCGAAGTGCTCGGCGAAGAAATCGCCACCCCGGAGGTGATGAGCGCCTGGGGCGCAGCCTACGGTCAGCTGGCCGAGATTCTCATCGGTGCCGAAACCGCCATCTACGACCAGAAAGAACAGGCTGTCGGCGGCTGGCGCGGGGCGCGGGAGTTCATCGTCGCGGCCAAGGTCGAGGAGAGCGCGGAAATCACCTCTTTCTACTTCGAGCCGGCGGACAAGGGCCCGATCCTGGCGGCCGAACCAGGCCAGTACATCGGCATGAAGCTGATCCTCGACGGCGAAGAGATCCGTCGCAACTATTCGCTGTCGGCCTTGGCCAACAAAGGTCAGTACCGTATCAGCGTCAAACGCGAACCGGGCGGCCGTGCCTCCAATTACCTGCACGATCAGCTTCATGTCGGTGCCAGCATCCAGCTGTTCCCGCCATCGGGCGAGTTCACCCTGACCGCCAGCGACAAACCGCTGGTACTGATCAGCGGCGGCGTCGGCATCACTCCGACGCTGGCGATGCTGGAAGCGGCGCTGGAAACCGAGCGTCCGGTGCATTTCATTCACTGCGCGCGCAATGGCAGCGTGCATGCGTTCCGTGACTGGATCGATGGTCTGGCCGCGCGTCATCCGCAGCTCAAGCGTTTTTATTGCTACGCCGAAGATGACGGCGTGAGCCCAGCGGCGGACAAGGTCGGGTTGTTGAGCGAGGAGCAACTGGGCAAGTGGCTGCCGGCGGAGCGTGATGTGGACGCTTACTTCCTTGGGCCGAAAGGTTTCATGGGGGCGATCAAGCGACACCTGAAGGCGCTGGGTGTGCCTGAGAAGCAGAGCCGGTATGAGTTCTTCGGGCCGGCTGCTGCTCTGGAATAATCCAGGACCGAGTCGCCTCTATCGCGGGCAAGCCCGCTCCCACAGGATTTATGTCGTACACAGCATCTGTGAGCGACGCCGAACCTGTGGGAGCGGGCTTGCCCGCGATGGGGGCGCCGCTGACTTGATTCTTAAATTCTGTTTAAAGGTTAATCGTTTCTTAACCGGTTTATCGTTTATTCCCCGATGCTGATGATAGGCGCTCGTTCGTTTACATGATCAGGATCGCCCCCATGTCGCACTTCGCCTCTTCCCGTCGTTTCAGCCTGGCCACGTTGGGCCTGTCGGTTGCCTTGCTGTCCAGTCCGTTCGCGTTCGCCGAATCCGCCTTGATCGAACCCCAGACCCTGATCGTCGATCAGAGCCTGCCCAAGGCCCAGCGCGATGCGATGGAGCTGGCGGCGCGGCGTTACGGCAGTTTCTGGAACACGGGCGAAGAGGCGTTGGCCACCGCCGCCCTGTCGCCGCAGTTCGTCGACAAGACCCCGCCGGAAGGCCGGGTGCAGGGGCCGACCGGGCCGCTGCTGGCGTCGAAGTTCTTTCGCACGGCGGTGCCGGACTTGAGCTGCGAGATCGAGCAAATGATCGTCGCCGGGGATCGCGTGGTGGTGCATCTGCACTTTCGCGGGCATTTCACCGGCACGTTCAAGGCTCTCAAAGGGCAGGGCCAGCGTGTAGACTTCCGGGCAACCGATATCTATCAGATCGACAACGGTCGCATCGCGGCCAATTGGCATATCGAAGACAACATCAGCCTGATGGCGCAACTGCAAGCGCAGCCGCCGGCCAGCTGAACCATGGACATGAAAGGGAAACGCGATGAGCGAGGAAACGATTCGATTGGGACGTGAGCGGCGCTATCTGGTGTTGCTGGGCATCATCTGCCTGGCGCTGATCGGCGGTGCGCTGTACATGCAGGTCGTGCTCGGCGAGGCGCCGTGCCCGCTGTGCATCCTGCAGCGTTATGCGTTGCTGCTGATCGCGCTGTTCGCGTTCATCGGCGCGGCCATGCGCACCCGACGCAGCATCACCGTGTTCGAGGTGCTGGTGGTGATTTGTGCCATCGCCGGGGCCGGTGTCGCCGGGCATCACGTGTATACCCAGTTCTATCCGGCGGTGAGCTGCGGCATCGATGTGTTGCAGCCGATCGTCGATGACCTGCCGCTGGCGAAGATCTTCCCGCTGGGCTTCCAGGTCGACGGTTTCTGCTCGACGCCGTACCCGCCGATTCTCGGCCTGTCGCTCGCTCAATGGGCGCTGTTGGCCTTCGTGCTGGTGGTGATCCTGGTGCCGCTGCTGACCTCGCGTAACCGAAAAGCATTGCGCTGAATCAACTTTTCGGCGCCTGCGCCGATAATACAAACGCCTCGATTTGCGGTGACGCAAATCGGGGCGTTTGGCATTTCAGGGTCTGTGTGAAAACACCGTGACGAACAGCAAGGAAGGGTGCGACAGGTGTGCGACATGTTGTCACACGCGCCGTGTCGCAGCGCGTTTCACCGGCCCGGATTGGAGTGCTGTTACAAAAAAGGATTGGTCTGTTCCGGCGTTTTTCGTTCTTTGCACGGGGGTGCCGGATCAGGCAGTTTTAACAGACTCTGACAGATGGCCAAAAGCCTTGGGATATCGGGCTTTGCGCGAATCGCGCGGTGGGAAAAAGCCCACGGAGCTGTCTGAACTGATGCGGATAGACGTACACTTTTTGGTGTTTTTGTTGAGAATCGATTTCGATAACATGGGTCACTTTTGCAAAAACGTTGATGGATTGTTGCTCTGAGCGATAAAAATTATTTCGGGATAAGACATGGTGTATAGGGCGCTACCTATCTACAATCGCCCGCACTGAATTCCCGGCACTGTTCAGCCTTTATTAAGGAGGCGAGCAGGAAGTCGGGTGTCGGGCAGCCGAGAGGCTTGCGAGACACCCAGGTGTCGGTGCCTTCCAACTTTCCGCACCAAATGGAATTGGTCTGTAACAAGGCCTTTGACCACGAATTCGAATAAGAACTGACCGCTGTCCCAGGTTTTGTCGAGCGTCTGACGCGCGACGGGCAGCCCTTATTCAATCCAAAGAAAATGCCAACCCTTGGCAGGGTGAAGTGTTGGCGATCAAAACCCAACTGCATTGCGCAAGCTGCTTTAGAGGTCGTGAGATGAGTAAAAACAGGTACCCCAGATTACTAGGCCTAGTGCCGCTGCTCGGCACGTTGTTGCTGGGAGGCTGCAACATGACCTTGCTCAATCCAACGGGCCAGGTCGGCCTGGAACAGCGCAACCTGATCATCACCGCCACGCTGCTGATGCTGTTGGTCGTTGTGCCGGTCATCGTCATGACCTTCCTGTTCGCCTGGAAGTACCGCGCCTCGAACAAGAACGCCGTCTACACCCCGAAATGGTCGCACTCGACCAAGATCGAAGTGGCAGTCTGGACCATCCCGGTCCTGATCATCATTGCCCTGGGTTACATCACCTACAAGTCGACCCACTCGCTGGATCCGTATCGTCCGATCGAATCCGACGTCAAGCCGGTGACCATCGAAGTGGTCGCGCTGGACTGGAAGTGGCTGTTCATCTACCCGGAACAAGGCATTGCCACGGTCAACAAGATCGTGTTCCCGGCGCATACCCCGGTTAACTTCCGGATCACTTCGGACGCGGTGATGAACTCGTTCTTCATCCCGGGCCTGGGCGGCCAGATCTATGCGATGGCGGGCATGACCACCAAGCTGCACCTGATCGCTGACCGCAACGCTGAAATGGACGGTATCTCCGCCAACTACAGCGGCGCTGGTTTCACCGGTATGAAATTCAAAGCGATCGCAACTTCTCAGGAAGATTTCGACGCCTGGGTAAGTGAAGTCAAAAAGGCACCTAAACAGCTTGAAGCCGCTGAATACGCAGCCCTTGCCAAGCCAAGCCAGAACAATCCAGTCGAGCTCTACTCCTCGGTCACGCCGAACCTGTTCCAGACCATCGTCGACAAGTACGAAGGCATGAAACCGGGCAAGCCGCTGAAGCACGAGAAGAAAGAGAAAGAAGTGGCGGCAACGGATATGGACTCGAATTCGCATTCAGCTGCCGGGGCAGAGGAGTAAACGATGTTTGGTAAATTAAGTTGGGAAGCGATCCCTTTCCACGAGCCGATCGTGATGGTCACCATCTCGATGATCGCGCTCGGTGGTCTGGCGTTGTTCGCTGCAATCACCTACTTCAAGAAGTGGACTTACCTGTGGACCGAGTGGCTGACGTCGGTCGACCACAAGAAAATCGGCGTGATGTACATCATCGTCGCCATGGTCATGCTGCTGCGCGGTTTTGCCGACGCCATCATGATGCGTACCCAGCTGGCCATGGCCACCGAGGGTTCGCCTGGCTACCTGCCACCTGAACACTATGACCAGATCTTCACCGCTCACGGTGTGATCATGATCATCTTCATGGCGATGCCATTCTTCACCGGCCTGATGAACCTTGCAGTGCCGCTGCAGATCGGCGCACGTGACGTTGCGTTCCCGTTCCTGAACTCCCTGAGCTTCTGGCTGCTGGTGTCCGGCGTCGTGCTGATCAACCTGTCCCTGGGCGTCGGCGAATTCGCCAAGACCGGCTGGGTTGCCTATCCACCGCTGTCGGGTCTGCAATACAGCCCTGGCGTGGGGATGGACTACTACATCTGGGCGCTACAGCTATCGGGTCTGGGTACAACGCTAACCGGGGTCAACTTCCTCGCGACCGTGCTGAAAATGCGTACCCCTGGCATGAAACTGATGGACATGCCGATCTTCACCTGGACCTGCACCTGGGCAAACGTTCTGATCGTGGCTTCGTTCCCGATCCTGACCGCTACCCTGGCACTGCTGACCCTTGACCGTTACATGGATTTCCACATTTTCACCAATGAACTTGGTGGCAATCCGATGATGTACGTCAACCTGTTCTGGGCATGGGGCCACCCTGAGGTTTACATCCTGATCCTGCCGGCGTTCGGCATTTTCTCGGAAGTCATCTCGGCCTTCACCGGCAAGAAACTGTTCGGCCATCACTCGATGATCTACGCCTCGGGCGCGATCTCGGTACTGGGCTTCATGGTTTGGCTGCACCACTTCTTCACCATGGGTTCGGGTGCCAGCGTCAACGCCTTCTTCGGTCTGGCGACGATGCTGATTTCCATCCCGACGGGTGTGAAACTGTTCAACTGGCTGTTCACCATCTACCAGGGCCGTCTGCGCTTCACCAGCCAGGTTCTGTGGACCCTGGGCTTCATGGTGACCTTCGCCATCGGCGGCATGACCGGCGTACTGCTGGCCATCCCGGGTGCTGACTTCGTTCTGCACAACAGCCTGTTCGTGATCGCGCACTTCCACAACGTGATCATCGGCGGCGCGGTATTCGGCTACATCGCAGGTTTCGGCTTCTACTTCCCGAAAGCGTTCGGCTTCAAGCTGCACGAAGGCTGGGGTAAAGCAGCGTTCTGGTTCTGGATCTCGGGCTTCTTCGTCGCGTTCATGCCGCTCTACGCTCTGGGCTTCATGGGCATGACCCGTCGTCTGAACGCCACCACCAACCCTGAGTGGGTACCGTACCTGTACGTTGCCATGTTCGGTGCGGTGATGATCGCTGTCGGTATCGCCTGCCAGCTGATCCAGCTGTACGTGTCGGTGCGTGACCGCAAGAAACCGGAAAACATGTGCGAACACGGTGACCCGTGGAATGCCCATACCCTGGAATGGTCGACCTCGTCGCCACCTCCGTTCTACAACTTCGCTGTACTGCCAAAAGCAGACTGCATCGATCCGTTCACCGAGGCCAAGGAAAACGGTACCGCGTACAAGGCTCCGGCCAAGTACGAACCGATCCACATGCCGAACAACACCGCCACTGGCGTGGTGATGGGCGCACTGCTGACCGTGTTCGGTTTCGCGATGATCTGGCACATCTGGTGGTTGGCGATCGCCAGCCTGGCCGGCACTGTCATCTACTTCGTGATCCACGCAGCACGTGACGATCAGGGCTACATGGTGCCGGTCGACGTGATCGAGCGCATCGAAGCCGAGCAGCACAAGCGTCTGGTAGCGGCCGGGAAGATCCCTGCTTCCGCAACCCGTGTTGAAACCAAGTTGGAACAGGCTTAAACAATGTCGAACTTAGTGACCAATGCTGGACACGCCCATGGTCATGACCATGGGCACGATGACCATCACCACGACTCGGGCGAGATGACCGTATACGGTTTCTGGCTCTACCTGATGACCGACTGCATTCTGTTTGCGTCGATCTTCGCGGTGTACGCGGTACTGGTAAACAACGTCGCCGGTGGCCCGTCGGGCCACGACATCTTCGAACTGCCATACGTGCTGGGCGAAACCGCTCTGCTGTTGTTCAGTTCGATCACCTACGGCTTCGCCATGCTGGCGTTGTACAAGGGTAAAAAGCAGCAGGTTCTGGGCTGGTTGTTCATGACCTTCCTGCTCGGCGCAGGCTTCATCGCCATGGAGATCAACGAGTTCCACCTGCTGATCTCCGAGGGCTTCGGTCCTAGCCGTTCGGGCTTCCTGTCGGCGTTCTTTACGCTGGTCGGTACCCACGGTCTGCACGTGTCCGCCGGTCTGATCTGGATGGGCATCATGATGTACCAGGTCAACAAGCACGGCCTGACGGCGACCAACAAGACCCGTCTGAGCTGCCTGAGCCTGTTCTGGCACTTCCTGGACGTGGTGTGGATCTGCGTATTCACCGTTGTTTACCTGATGGGGACCCTGTAATGGCTAATGCACACTCCCATGACAGCCATGATGCTGGCCACGGCAGCGTAAAGTCGTACGCCATCGGCTTCATCCTGTCGGTAATCCTGACCGTCATCCCGTTCGGCCTGGTGATGTTCCCGACCCTGCCGAAGTCGACGACGCTGGCAATCGTCCTGCTGTTCGCGGTGATCCAGGTGATCGTTCACCTGTATTACTTCCTGCACCTGGACCGTTCCATCGCTCAACGTAACAACGTGATTGCGTTCGTCTTTACGGCCATCGTGATCGTGCTGCTGGTCGGTCTGTCGCTGTGGATCATGTTCAGCATCCACACCTACATGATGGCGAAGTGAGGTAAACCCGATGTCGCTCAAGCACTTTATCCAAATCACCAAACCGGGGATCATTTTCGGTAACGTGCTTTCTGTGGCAGGCGGGTTCTTCCTGGCCTCGAAAGGGCATGTCGATCTGGCCGTGTTTCTGGCAGCCATGATCGGCACTTCCCTGGTCGTGGCCTCCGGTTGCGTGTTCAACAACTGCATCGACCGCGACATCGACCTGAAGATGGAACGCACCAAGAACCGGGTGCTGGTCCAGGGCTTGATCTCCCTGAAACTGGCCCTGGTCTATGCAACCGTCCTGGGTGTCGCCGGCGTTGCGTTGCTGTACAAGGTGGCCAACCCGTTGGCCGCATTGTTCGCCGTGATCGGCTTCATCATCTACGTCGGCTTCTACAGCCTGTACCTCAAGCGCAAGTCGGTTCACGGCACGCTGGTGGGCAGTCTGTCGGGCGCCATGCCGCCGGTGATCGGTTACGTGGCCGTGACCAACAGCTTCGACATGGCCGCGCTGACCCTGCTGGTGATGTTCAGCCTGTGGCAGATGCCGCATTCCTACGCCATCGCGATCTTCCGCTTCAACGATTACCTGGCCGCATCGATTCCGGTGCTGCCAGTGAAGCGTGGGATCCAGGTGGCCAAGAAGCACATCCTGCTCTACATCCTGGCCTTCCTCGTGGCGACCTTGATGCTGACCTTCAGCGGTTACGCCGGCATGAGCTACCTCGCCGTCGCCGCGGCCATGGGCATGTACTGGCTGTACATGGCCTGGACCGGCTACAAGGCGGTGGATGACACGGTCTGGGCACGCAAGCTGTTCGTGTTCTCGATCTTCACCATCACCGCGCTGAGCGTCATGATGTCCCTGGACTTCAAGGTGCCGACCGAGCTGCTGCTGACGTACGCGCCGTAAGGTTCGAACGTTGTAAGAGAAACCCCGTTCATCGAGAGATGAGCGGGGTTTTTTGTTGCTCGGATGATGGAGAAACGACGCCCTTTGTCGCGAACGGACTCTCTCCCAAAAGGGTGGGGTAATCAGCCATTCCCCCGAAACGACTAGCTAGAAATCGACAGGTTGCGGTCGGTAGGCAAAAGCCCTAGATTCGGATCCAACTACATGCATCGATCAAGAGGCTGGGCGAAATGACTGAGAGGATGACCTGCGACGAGCGCTTCATTGCCCTGGCAAAAGAGCTGAATTACGACATCAATGGCGAGAACACGGTGGGCGGCAATTACGCGCCGTTGATCCGTCATCACGATGAGATTTACATCAGTGGCATGGTGCCGCGCACCGAGGGCAAGATTCAGTATCCGGGGCGGGTGGGGCAGGAGTTGACGCTCAAGGATGCGCAGGCCGCGGCGAGCATCAGCGCGATGCGTTGTCTGGCCTTTATCGTCGATGCGGTCGGTTCGCTGGACAAGGTCAGGTCGTTGTTACGGGTCACGGTGTACGTGAAGTCCACGCCGGATTTCGTCGACCTCAGCGAAGTCGCCAACGGCGCCTCGGACGTGTTCAGTTATGTGTTGGGCGATGTCGGGCGCCATACCCGCACCACCGTCGGCGTCTATCAGTTGCCGAAAAACGCAGCCATCGAAGTCGATATGATTGCCGCCGTGCATCCGTCGGCATAACGCCGATCACCGGACAACAAAAAGCCCCGCCTGAAGTTCAGAGCGGGGCTTTTTCGTCAGCGCCGGTATTACTGGGCGGCGATGCTGTAACCGTCGAACGCGGTCTGCTGTTGCAGCGCGGTGATGATGTTCTTGCGGTTGATCGCGTGCTCGGTGCCGGCGTTGTCGACGAAGGTTTCGCCTTCGATTTCCGCCTCTTCGCCTTCACCGACGAAGGTGAAGCCGAGGAACTCCAGCGCCTCGCGATCTACGCTCAGGCGCGAACGCGGTGTGCGCAGCGGCAGGGTCACGCTGATGCCGTCCTTGCTGATGCTGAACACCTCGACGTCTTTCTTGGCGCGTGCGGCCTTGCTCTTGCCGCCGCTCGGGTTGCTGATCGCCTGATGGGTCTGGTTCAGCACCTTGAGGGCCAGGCCGTAGACGATTTCCTGGAACGCCGGATCGTCTTTGAAGCTGGACAGGATGCGGCTGATCGGGAATTTGCTGCTGAGGTCTTCGAGGGCGGCGATGTCGGCGGCTTCGGCGTCCTTCAGGCGCTTGAGTTCGCCCATCAGCTCATAGGCCTGGTCGTCATCGAAGCGGTCGTGGGCCTGACGGATCGCGGCGCGCAGTTCGCGGATCTGATCGCTCTCGCGGCTCGACTGGAACGCGTCCAGCACCATCTCGCTGATGATCTTCGCCTGTGGGATGTGTTGTGAAAGATTGATGGAGTTTTCGTATTCCGCTTTGGACGACAGAGTGACTACGGATTCAGCGGTGTTGAAATCGGACATTGAAATTTCACTACTTTTTTAACTTGAGATGAGACGAGAAAGCGCTGGGGGCTTTTTCAGGCCGACTAATTTAGGGGAGCGCGGCGGCGTTGTCACGGAGCAAGGGGCCGGTGGTGCCGATTATTTGTCCGGATGATTTGTGAAGGGCAACCAGGCACCGCGCGTGCCTTGTCTCATTCATTGGCGACAGCGTTCTCGGGTAGTCGCCGGGATGTCAGGCCACGCAGCGTCCAGTAGAGCTTTAGAGAACGGGTGCCGATCAGGCCGCACATGAAGCCCGCAATGCAGGCTTTGAGCAGCAGCATGTCCGGGGACGCGGAACGCTCCGGATGCACGTCATGCTGATAATTGAAGTAGTAGTTCGCGGAAAAGAACATCAGGTACATGATCAGGATTTTTGTGGTGCCCGGCATGATCAGCCCTGTCGCAGAGTCGTCGAGCACCACGCCCCGCCGGGAGAAAACCAGCCAGGCCGAGAGACCGCCCAGCAACAGCGCGCCGAGCCAGGTGCTGAAAAACAAGGCCGGGTTGATCGACAGGTTCAGGGAATACAGCGACCACGCCAAAAACGCCGGGGGTGTTATCAGCATCGAGGCACGGCTCTCGCGTCGGGGAGAAAACGACTTGATGCCGAAATAAACCACCAGCAGAAAAATCAGGTAAACCCGTAGCGGAGTGTTTTGCAGAATCGTGAGCATTGCGCAGCATCCATGCTGGAAAGGAGAGCTGAATCATAGCCTCTGTCAAAATGATCGTCGGCTTTTCAATCCGATCAGGGTCTGCCCCACATCTGCATGGCGAATTCGACGAAGCGACGCAGTTTCGGCAGCCGATAGCGATCCGGCGCGTAAAGCAGATGCATCGGGCGGTTCGGCGGCTGGTAGTCAGGCATCACGACGACCAGTCTGCCGTCGCGCAGGTCCTGTTCCACCAGTGCGTCCGGCAGCATCACGATGCCCATGCCGGTGCGCGCGGCCTGATGCAGGCCGGCGGAGCTGTTGATCAGCATCGGGCCTTTGACGTCGACCATGATTTCTCCGTCGGGGCCGCTAAGGCGCCACTGTTTTTCCACCGATTGCCAGTCATCGCCGGCGGGGTAGGCGAAGGACAGACAGTCGTGCTGACGCAGTTCCTCAGGCGTGAGCGGCATGCCGCGTCGGGCCACGTATTCCGGGGAGGCGCAGACGGTCAGGGTGTAGTCGATCAGCGGGCGGGCGATCAGGTTGGACTGGTCGAAGTGGCCCAGTCGGAAGGCCACGTCGAGACCGCTTTCCAGCAGATCAGGGCGGCGGTTGGTCAGGATCACGTCGAGTTTGACCTGCGGACATTGCAGGGAAAACTCACTGAGCGCCGGGGCCAGGCGTTCGACGCCAAAGGTCAGCGGCGCAGTAACCCGCAGAATGCCGCGCGGTTCATCCAGCGTCTGTTCAGCGAGGCGTTCGGAGTCGGCGACCAGGCCGAGCACTTCCAGGCAGCGCTGGTAGTAAACGCTGCCGAACTCGGTCAGCCGCTGGCGGCGGGTGGTGCGTTGCAGCAATTGCACACCGAGCCGTTGCTCCAGCGCCCGCAGGTGATTGCCCACCATGGTCGTGGACATTTCGCACTGCAAGGCGGCCGCCGTCATGCTGCCGGACTCCACAACCTTGACGTACACGCTCATCGACTGGAACAGATCCATTATCAAACCAGGCTTTTAAATGATTGAAGTTTTGCCGAGTTTATCCAGTTCAGATGGATAACCATACTGCCAGCACCTCTCACCTCGCTGGAGTTTGCCGACATGACCGCCGCCCTGATGAACACCTATCAACCGCTGGAATTGAGCTTCATCAAAGGCCTGGGCACCCGACTCTGGGATCAGGCGGGCCGCGAGTATCTGGACGCGGTGGCGGGCGTGGCGGTGACCAATGTCGGCCACTCGCACCCACGCATCGTGTCGGCGATCAGCGAGCAGGCGGGATTGCTGCTGCACACCTCCAACCTCTACAGCATCGACTGGCAACAATCGCTGGCGCAGAAGCTGACGCAGCTGGCGGGGATGGAGCGAGCGTTTTTCAATAACTCCGGTGCCGAGGCCAACGAAACCGCGCTGAAACTGGCGCGTCTGTACGGCTGGCGCAAAGGTATCGAACAGCCGCTGGTGGTGGTCATGGCCAACGCATTTCATGGTCGTACTCTCGGCACCTTGTCCGCCAGCGATGGCCCGGCGGTGCGCCTGGGTTTCAATGACTTGCCCGGGGATTTCGTCAAGGTTCCGTTCGGCGATCTTGAGGCGCTGGAGCAGGTACAGCGCAAGCATGGCCAGCGAATCGTGGCGATTCTGGTCGAGCCGATTCAGGGTGAAAGCGGCGTGCAACTGGCGCCGCCCGGCTACCTCAAGGCCCTGCGTGAATTGTGCAACCGTCACGCCTGGCTGCTGATGCTCGACGAGATCCAGACCGGCATCGGCCGCACCGGTCGCTGGTTCGCGTTCCAGCACGAAGGCATCGTTCCCGACGTCATGACCCTCGCCAAAGGCCTGGGCAACGGCGTGCCAATCGGCGCCTGTCTGGCACGGGGTCGGGCGGCCGATCTGTTCACCCCCGGCAGCCATGGCAGCACCTTCGGCGGCAATCCACTGGCGTGCCGGGTGGGCTGCACCGTGCTCGAGATCATCGAGGAACAGGGCCTGCTGGAAAATGCCAGAGTCCAGGGCGAGCGCCTGCTGACCCGCTTGCGTGCAGAGCTGGCGGACAATCCGAATGTGCTGGCGATTCGCGGGCAAGGGCTGATGATCGGTATCGAACTCAAGCAGCCGATCCGCGACCTGACATTGATTGCGGCACGGGATCATGGACTACTGATCAACGTTACTCGCGGCAAGACGATCCGGTTGCTGCCGCCGCTGACGATTGATGAGCGGGAGGTGGGGATGATTGTCAGAGGGGTGGGCCGTTCCCTGAGCCATGTCTCATCCCTCGGTCAGTAGTGAAATCTGCAATTTATGACGCAGATTTCGCCGTCTACGATCGCATAGACCAAGCGATGCTCGGCAGTTATCCGCCGTGACCAGAAGCCGCTCATGTTGTGCTTGAGCGGCTCCGGTTTGCCCAAGCCTTCAAAGGGTTGGCGCTGGATCGCTTTGATCAGAAGATTGATTCGTTTGAGACCGGTCTTATCGTTTTGCTGAAGCCATAAGTTGTCTTCCCAGACCGTTGGCGTGAACTGGATTTTCATTCTTCAATCAGTTGCCTGACTTTGGCTTTTCCAGCGCGCATTTCGCCAATCGATTTGATCAAGCGCTCGGCATTGGCCGGAGAGCGCAGCAGATAAGCCGTTTCTTCCAGCGCGTTATATTCGGCCAGAGACATCATCACTACAGGCTCGCCTTTTTGACGGGTTACCAGAAGTGGGGCGCAGTCTTCATTCACGCGATCCATGGTTTCAGCCAAGTACGCACGAGCTGTGGTGTAGTTGATAGTGTCCATTTCACACCTCGCTTGATGCAAAGAACGTTCAGAAACGAGTACAGGATGACAAGACGATTCCTGCCCGTGGTTGTGCCACAGACGGGCTGTCTGCGGCGTACTGAGTATCACCGAAGTCTCATCGAGACGTTTCTGGGTCTTCTGTAAGCTGATTCCGGCGAGCCTGCCATCCTTCTCACTGTCTACGTGAGATTTTTCTAATCAGGGTAGTCCGACAAATCCGGCGCCAGCATCCGGGTCTTCGGTGCGCCGTTCGCGTTGTGCTGGATGATGTCTTTCGGTTGCCCCTGTTGATTGAAAAACACCTGACCAATCCCCGCAGAATTCCACAGCCGTTCACCCGCTTCGGCGTGTTCCGGCACATACGGAACGATGCGCATGCGGCGGCGTTTGGTCAGCCAGTTGAGCGGCGAGCGTGGTGAGTAGAGCCAGCGGTTGAGGCGGTCGAACCATTCCAGCAGGGTCGGCGGGAACTCGTTTTTGATGCCGCTGCTGGTGATTTGCCAGATGCGCGGGCCGGCCTTGCGGTTTCGGATCAGGACTTCGTAGACGAACGAATAATGCACGTCGCCTGACAGCACCACGTAACTGCCCGGTGTACGTGAGTGTCGGAAAATGTTCAGGATCACCTGAGCTGCGCCGCGATGGGCCATCCAGTTTTCCGCGTCCACCAGCAGTGGATAACCGCACCAGCTGAACACTCGCTGCACGGTTTCGATCAGCTTCACGCCAAAGATCGGTGCCGGCGAAACGATGATCGCCGAAGGGTGGTCGAGCAGTTCCTGCTGCAGTTCGCTCAAGGCTTCCCAGTCCAGCAGACCCGACGGTTGCTTGAGCGCCATTTCGCTGCGCCAGCGTCGGGTTCGGGTGTCGAGTACCACCAGCGCCGGGCTGGTTGGCATTACGAAATGCCATTGCTGAAAGCGCAGCAGTTCATCGATCAATTCGTCCTGCGCGGTTGTGTCGAGATAGGCGTCGTCACCGCTGGCGCTCAGGCCTCGGGTTTTCTCCAGCACTGCGCCGAATGCATCCGGATTGTTGCCCCAGCCCTGACACAGCATGTAGGCGATCAGCGCGTTGCCGATGATGCGCTTGGAGAACGGGTGGCCGTAGGCCGTTTCCTCCCATTGCGCGGACAGGTTCCAGTCATCGGTGATGTCGTGGTCATCGAAGATCATCAGGCTCGGCAGATGCGCCAATGCCCGGGCCACCTGGCCGAGGCCGACCTTGAAATCGTCGATGCGGGTCCGCTCGAGGGCGTAGCGTTTGAGGCGTTCCGGTGTCAGTGCCGGCGGCTGCGGATTGACCAGTGTCCAGGGTGTTGGCGACCACACCAGCAAATACATCGCCATGACTTCGGCAAACGTCACGAGGTGATTGTCGGCGCTGCTGCTGGTGAAAATCGGCTTGCGCGCCCCGCCGAAGAAACGCTCGCGCAGTGTCTCGTTGCTCTCGAGTGCAGGCAGCAGATCCGCACGGTGGTAGTAACTGGCGGGGTGTTCGTAGAGTTTCTCGCTGTCGCTGACTACTGCGCCTTCGAGGTGTTCACCGAACAGACCGAGGCGCTCGATCAAGGCATGAATCGCCCGCAACATCGGACCGGCCACATCGTCGGCGTAAACCTGATCACCGCTCATCATCAACAGGGCGGGACGTTGCTGCGGATCGGTTTCGGCGGCCAGCAACCGGTCAACACAGAGCAGGCCGTCGGCGGCCGGGTGATGGGGCTTGCGGCAGGATCCATGGAGCAACTGGTCGATGCGCGAGCGCAGGACGAAGTTCGGGCTGGTGGCGTTGTCGTAGAGCAGGTGTGGCGCCCAGTCGGCGATGGGCTGCTGGCCATCGATCAACAGGTCGTAGTCGATGCGGGTGTCGCAGGGCAGGGCGGTTTCCAGCGGAACGTCAATCAGGTGAACAAACGCCCGGGTGCCTACCGGAATGACGTTGCATTTCCCGCTATCGAGAGGAATGTTCCCTACGCCTTGCAGACGCAAGGTCAACGACAGCTCGCGGCTGCCGACCAGCCAAAGAACGATGCGCGTCGGTTCGAGCCGTCGCAGCAACGGCCCGGCCAGAACAGCGGGCAACGGGCTCAGGTCATCAGGTGTCGGAGGCATCGGGGGAAAAGCTCAAGGCGCACAGGCCGGCGATGATAGCGCAGCCAGCGCCTCGAACCCTTAAACCAGGCTTAAGAGCCTGTTTTTTCCAGCTTCAACGCCAACAGGCGCCATTCGGCAGGTGTCGCGTCGACGCTTGGCTGTTCCTGTACGGAGCAGTCGAAGCGGTACTTCACATCGTCGCCATTCATGTTCCGCGCGGTGACGGTGTTGCTGAAGGTGTAAACCTGATCCTTGAAGCGTTGCGGTGTCAGGCTTTTGCTGTCGGCAAAGCGGGCAGACGCGGGGAAGCGCAATGTGCTGGTCACGAACGGGCTGCACATGACATACGCGAGCATCGATTTGTCGCCCTGGGCGTCGGCGCGCAGTTTTTTGCTCAGCGCCGTCAGGGCCTTGCGCCCCTCATCGTCACTCTGGTCGATCACGGTTTGCACCGACATCGTCTTCGGCGCGCGACTGGCGTAATTCGGCAGCAACGCGGAATCCGCTGGAGAGGGCTTGTTGTCCGGCTCGATAGCGGCAAACACCGGAGCATCTTTCAGCGCAGCAGGGCTCGCAACCGCCTCGGCTTCCGGCAGCAACGAGGTCGGCTCGGCTTCCCGCTGCGCCACGACGTTTTCAGTCTGCGCGGCTTCGTAGCGATGCGCCGAAGGGAACAATGAAAAAGTGATCGCCAGCACAACCATCGAAACAATGAAACCGCCCGCGACACCGACCAGGTTGGCGTAAAACAGATTCCAGCTGCCGCGGTTTTTCACCACCCAGCGCCACATGAAACCCCAGGCCGCGACAAATGCCAGAAAACGCAGAAACTCCATTCGATCCTTTCCTTAAACCTGCTGAAGCCGGATATCAGCGCCGTTCCGATAACGAGCACTGAAAGATGGGCGGCAAGATATCAAAATAGATTTCTGGCGCCACAAGAACCTTCACACGCCGTGTCGATACAGATCACTTGAGCGCAAAAAACGCCAGAGCGGTAATGCCGGCCACTGTGCCGCAAAGGCCTGCCAGCAGCTGCCGCGCAATCAGGGGCTCGACTTGCGAGCGTCGGGCGACCAGCATCCATACGCCGACCAGCGCGGCGGCGGTCGTCATCATTTCCAGCAATGTGGTCGTCAGACCGGTTACGTGCGGACGGCTCGACCCGAACAGACCGATGTAGAACTCCGAGACCACCAGACCTACCAGCATGCCGCTGGCAGCGCCCAGCAGGTTGGCGAGGAACAGGTTCCAGGTGCCACGATGTTTGACCACCCACACCCACATGGCCACCCAGGCTAAAAGACAAAACGCTGCATCCATCGCACCCCTCCTTTTGAATCAGTTTCGTCAGGCCCATGGCTCCCGGGCCGACACTGGACGGCAAGATAGCAAAATAGTAGCTTCGCGCCACTTTCCTGATTCCTGTAATGGACTACTCATGTCAATAGTCGCCCCTGCTCTACGCCTGCTGTGCGCAATCACTTTCGCCAGCGCCATGACTCCGGCATTCGCCGCCTGGAAAGAGCACCCGGAAAACAGCTGGAAGTATTACCTCGCCAACTGTCAGCGCATGCAGGAAAAAATGGCCGACGTCCAAAGCGGTCGCGTGCCCGGTGCCTTTGAGGTGATGGGCGATCTGGAGAACAGCCAAGGGAGCATGAATGAGCACCGCCCGAACCTGCCGCCCCAGTACCTCGCCTCCCGGGAATTCGCTCAATGCGAAAACGTGGCGGCCGAGGCCGATGCGATGATTGCCCGTGGCAAAGCCGAGTTCGCCGACAGAATGAACCAGGCCGCGGAGCAAGGCCGCATCGCCCACCAGAACTCCCCCGAATACCAACGCGCCCGTTCACTCGGCTACAGCGATGTCGGCGAAATCTCCTTCCTCAAACTTCACGAAGACATGGACGGCGAAGCGCGCCTGAAAACCATGCTGATTACCGTCGATGAAGTCTGCGGCCAATATTTTCGTGCCACGCAATATGTGAAGCCGTATGTGATCTACACCGTGCGGCCGTCGGATGGCGGGTGTGGTGAGGAAAAGCGCGTGGCGATCGTCGGCGGCAGATCGGTGGAGAAGGGCGATTACATCGATGAGCGGGGCGAGTTCCAGTATGTGGGCTGGAAGAAAATTGTCGGCGCGGATGGGTTTGCGACGGATATTCGGGTGTTGAAGGCTCGGCGCTGACTGCAAAGCAGTCACGCCGTCCTGTCACGTGTGGGGGAAATAATTCACCGCCAGAAACAGCAGGGTCGCCATGCCGGCGACCAGGCCACACACCGCGCCGAGCAACTGACGTGCAACCGGATGTTCGGGTTGACGGCGATTGGCAATCCACAGCCATACCCCCGCCAGAACGCCCGCGCTGGTGAGGAACACCACCAGACTGCGATTCAGATTGGGTGTCGCCATCGACGTACCAATGACTGCGTCGTAAATCAGCGTGAACACAATGCCGGTAACCACGCCGCTGCCGGCGCCGGCAAGGTTGGCCAGCAACAGGTTCCACTCACCCCGTTGCTTCACCACCCATAACCAGGTTCCAGCCATCACCAGCAAGCACAACACAGCATCCATTTTGGTTTATTCCCGAGTGCGCGATAACAGAGGCGGTTGACCGGCCTCTGGCGAGTGGACGGCAAGATATCAAAATAGAAGCTGCGCGCCACTTTCTTCATCTGCGTAGCTTAAAGAATGTCCTTCAAATAACCCTTGAGCGCGAGGAGCGGCTGATCCAGTTGCTCCAGCGATTGCGCCTGACTGAAGTCGGTCGACAACTTGTGCAGTTCCCGCCCCAACGGTTTCTCGACGCCACCCAACGCATCCATCGCCAGCGCCAGGCACTCGTTCATCTTGAACTGGATCGTCTCGACATCACCCCGGCGCACCAGCAGTTCGAACACGTCTTTCTGATAGTCACCCATGACCATGTCATCGCGCAGGATCGGGCTCAGGCCTTCTTCCTCGTACGCGAGTTTGAGGGAGAACAGGGCGACGGTTTCCAGTGACGTTTCCATGCGGTGAACCTGTGTGAGATCTCGCCGGAGGGCCGGCGGCACTTTCCGACAGACGAAAAAAAAGGCCTTGCTAAGCAAGACCTTTTCTAATTTTGGTGCCCCGAGGGAGACTCGAACTCCCACTCCTTTCGAAAACGGATTTTGAATCCGCCGCGTCTACCAATTCCGCCATCAGGGCTCAATGGCGGCGAAGTATAGAGAGGTGCCTACCGTTGGTCAATCACGTTTCATGGTCAATTTTCGATATTTCCGCTAGACTTTCCGGCCCTGCTAGACGAACCCCATCATGCGCGTTGCTGACTTTACCTTCGAGCTTCCTGATTCGCTGATTGCCCGCCATCCTTTGGCCGAGCGTCGCGGTAGTCGCCTGTTGACCCTGGATGGGGTCAGCGGCGCCCTGGCACACCGTCAATTCACTGATCTGCTGGAGCATTTGCGCCCCGGCGATCTGATGGTGTTCAACAATACCCGGGTGATTCCGGCGCGGCTTTTCGGGCAGAAGGCGTCCGGCGGCAAGCTGGAAATCCTTGTCGAGCGCGTGCTCGATACCCACCGCGTGCTGGCTCATGTGCGTTCCAGCAAGTCGCCGAAACCGGGCTCGAAGATCCTGATCGACGGCGGCGGCGAAGCCGAGATGCTGGCGCGTCACGATGCGCTGTTCGAGCTGGGATTTGCCGAAGAAGTGCTGCCGCTGCTCGATCGCGTCGGGCACATGCCGTTGCCTCCTTATATAGATCGCCCGGACGAAGGTTCGGATCGCGAGCGCTATCAGACCGTGTATGCCGAGAAGCTCGGCGCGGTGGCGGCGCCGACTGCCGGGCTGCATTTCGATCAGACGCTGATGGAAGCGATCTCCGCCAAGGGCGTCGAGATGGCGTTCGTCACGCTGCACGTCGGCGCCGGCACCTTCCAGCCGGTGCGCGTGGAGAAGATCGAAGATCACCACATGCACACCGAGTGGCTGGAAGTCGGTCAGGATGTGGTCGATGCCGTCGCCGCTTGCCGTGAGCGTGGCGGTCGAGTGATTGCTGTCGGCACCACCAGCGTGCGTTCCCTGGAAAGCGCCGCCCGCGATGGTGTGCTCAAGCCGTTCAGCGGTGACACCGACATTTTTATCTACCCGGGCCGGCCGTTCCATGTGGTCGACGCCCTGGTCACCAATTTCCATTTGCCCGAGTCCACGCTGTTGATGCTGGTTTCGGCGTTCGCCGGTTATCCGGAAACCATGGCCGCCTACAAAGCCGCCGTGGACAACGGATACCGCTTTTTCAGCTACGGTGATGCGATGTTCATCACCCGTAATCCCGCGCCGCGCGGCCCAGAGGAAACAGCATGAGTCGCACCTGTCGTATGTCTTTCGAGTTGCTTGCCACCGATGGCAAGGCTCGTCGTGGTCGTCTGACCTTCCCCCGTGGCACCGTCGAGACCCCGGCCTTCATGCCGGTGGGCACCTACGGCACGGTCAAGGGCATGTTGCCGCGTGACATCGTCGCCACCGGCGCGGAGATCATTCTGGGCAACACTTTCCACCTGTGGCTGCGCCCGGGTACCGAAGTGATCAAGGAGCACGGCGACCTGCACGATTTCATGCAGTGGAAAGGCCCGATCCTGACCGACTCCGGCGGTTTCCAGGTGTTCAGCCTTGGCGCCATGCGCAAGATCAAGGAGGAAGGCGTGACCTTCGCCTCCCCGGTCGACGGCTCGAAAGTGTTCATGGGCCCGGAAGAGTCGATGCAGGTCCAGCGCGACCTGGGCTCGGACATCGTGATGATCTTCGACGAATGCACCCCGTATCCGGCTGACGAAGACGTGGCCCGTGTGTCCATGGAACTGTCGCTGCGCTGGGCCCAGCGTTCGAAGAATGCCCATGGCGACAACACGGCGGCACTGTTCGGCATCGTTCAGGGCGGCATGCACCAGGACCTGCGCATGCGCTCGCTGGAAGGCCTGGACAAGATCGGCTTCGACGGCCTGGCCATCGGCGGTCTGTCGGTGGGCGAACCCAAGCACGAAATGATCAAGGTGCTGGACTATCTGCCGGGCATGATGCCGGCTGACAAACCTCGTTACCTTATGGGCGTTGGCAAACCGGAAGATCTGGTTGAGGGTGTGCGCCGCGGTGTGGACATGTTCGATTGCGTGATGCCAACCCGTAATGCCCGCAACGGGCATCTGTTCATTGATACAGGCGTGCTGAAGATCCGTAACGCGTTCCATCGCCATGATGATTCGCCACTGGATCCGACCTGCGATTGCTATACCTGCCAGAACTTCTCCCGCGCTTATCTGCATCATCTGGACAAGTGCGGCGAAATGCTCGGCAGCATGCTCAATACCATCCACAATTTGCGCCATTATCAGGTGCTGATGGCTGGTTTGCGCGAGGCTATTCAACAGGGTACATTGGCCGCCTTTGTCGATGCCTTCTACGCCAAACGCGGGCTTCCCGTTCCGCCTTTGGACTGAGTTTTCTGACCCCAAGATTCAACATTTGCAACTGGAGTGCTAAATGAGCTTTTTTATCTCTAATGCCATGGCTGACGCGGCTGCACCGGCTGCAGCGCCTATGGGCGGCGGCTTCGAGTGGATTTTCCTGGTCGGCTTCCTGGTCATCTTCTACCTGATGATCTGGCGTCCACAGGCCAAGCGCGCCAAAGAGCAGAAGAACCTGCTGAGCAGCCTGCAGAAGGGCGACGAAGTGGTCACCACCGGCGGCATCGCCGGCAAGATCACCAAAGTGGCCGATGACTTCGTGGTTCTGGAAGTTTCCGACACCGTGGAAATGAAGTTCCAGAAGGGCGCCATCGCCGCCACGCTGCCAAAAGGCACGCTGAAAGCGATCTAAGGTTCCAACTTCTACTCAATCGACGGGGCGCGCAAGGCGCCCCGCGTTCATAACGGGCGGCGTGATGCTGAACAAATATCCTCTGTGGAAATACATTCTGATCCTGGCGGTGCTGGCGATCGGTCTGATTTATTCCGCTCCGAATCTATACCCCGATGACCCGGCCATTCAGATCAGCGGCGCCAGCACGGCCCTGCAGGTCAATCAGGCCGATCTGGATCGCGTGAGCACCGCGCTCAAGGAATCCGGGATCAACGTCAAGGCTTCGAGCCTGGCTGCGAACGGCAAGGGCGGTCTGATCCGTCTGACCAAGGCTGAAGACCAGCTGCCGGCAAAAGACGTTGTTCGCAAGGCATTGGGTGATGACTACGTCGTCGCGCTGAACCTGGCACAAACCACCCCGCAATGGTTGCGCAACCTGGCTGCGCATCCGATGAAGCTGGGTCTGGACTTGTCCGGTGGTGTGCACTTCCTGCTGGAAGTGGACATGGACAAAGCCCTCGACGCCCGCCTGAAAGTCTACGAAGGCGACGTCAAGAGCCTGCTGCGCAAAGAGAAACTGCGTTATCGCAGCCTGCCGCAACTCAATGGCGCCATTCAGCTGGGCTTCAGCGATGCTGATTCCCGCGAACAGGCCCGTGCGCTGATCCGCAAGAATTTCAACGATTTCGACATTGTGCCGGCCGATCTCAATGGTCAACCGGTGCTGCGTCTGGCGATGACCCCGGCCAAGCTGGCGGAAATCCGTGAATACTCCATCAAGCAGAACCTGACCACGGTCCGTAACCGCGTCAACGAGCTGGGTGTTGCCGAACCGATCGTCCAGCGTCAGGGCGCCAACCGTATCGTGGTTGAGCTGCCGGGCGTGCAGGACACTGCCGAAGCCAAGCGTATCCTCGGCAAGACGGCCAACCTGGAGTTTCGTCTGGCTGCAGAGCCGGGCGCTTCGAAAGCCACTTCCGAGACCTTCGAATTCCGTGAAGGCAAGCGTCCTCCTGCGCAGATCGAGCGTGGCCTGATCATCACCGGTGACCAGGTGACTGACGCCAAGGCCGGTTTTGATTCGCAGCACGGTACGCCTGAAGTGAACATCCGCCTGGATGGTCACGGTGGTGATCTGATGAACCGCGCGACCCGCAGCAACGTCGGTCGCAGCATGGCGGTGATCTTCATCGAACAGCGCCCGGTCACTACTTACGTCAAGCAAGTGGTCGACGGCGTCGAAAAAGACGTGCCGGTGCAGACCTTCAAGGAAGAGAAGAAAATCATCAGCCTGGCGACCATTCAGTCGCCGCTGGGTGCGCAGTTCCGTATCACCGGCCTGAACGGCCAGGGCGAGTCGTCCGAACTGGCGCTGTTGCTGCGTGCCGGTGGTCTGGCTGCTCCGATGTACTTTGCTGAAGAACGCACCATCGGCCCGAGCCTGGGTGCGGACAACATCACCAAGGGTATCGATGCATCGCTGTGGGGCATGTTGTTCGTCTCGCTGTTCATCATCGCCATCTACCGCTTCTTCGGCCTGATCGCCACCGTTGCACTGGCGGTGAACATGGTGTTGCTGCTGGCGCTGATGTCGCTGCTGGGGGCTACGCTGACCCTGCCGGGTATCGCCGGTATCGTGTTGACCATGGGTATGGCGGTCGATGCCAACGTGCTGATCTTCTCGCGGATTCGTGAAGAGATCGCCGCCGGCATGACCGTGCAACGTGCAATCAACGAAGGCTTCGGCCGGGCATTCACTGCGATTCTCGACGCCAACCTGACCACCTTGCTGGTCGGCGGCATCCTCTTCGCCATGGGCACCGGCCCGGTGAAAGGCTTTGCAGTGACCATGTCCCTCGGGATCTTTACCTCGATGTTCACGGCCATCATGGTGACCCGCGCAATGGTCAACCTGATCTTTGGCGGACGTGACTTCAAGAAGTTGTGGATTTAAGGGGCTGCCATGTTACGTACAATCAACTTCATGGGCGTCCGCAACTTTGCGTTCGGCGTCACCGTATTTCTGACCTTGCTGGCAATCTTCAGTGTGTTCCACAAGGGCATGAACTGGGGGCTGGACTTCACCGGTGGTACGCTCATCGAGCTGACCTACGAGCGTCCGGCTGACGTCACCAAGGTGCGCGAGCAACTGGTGACCTCGGGTTACCACGAGGCCGTCGTGCAGAACTTCGGTGCAACCACCGACCTGCTGGTGCGTATGCCGGGTGAAGACCCGCAACTGGGGCATCAGGTTGCAGAAGCGCTGCAAAAGGTCGGTGGCGATAACCCCGCTACCGTCAAGCGTGTCGAGTTCGTCGGCCCGCAGGTCGGTGAAGAGCTGCGTGACCAGGGCGGCCTCGGCATGCTGCTGGCACTCGGCGGCATCCTGATCTACCTGGCTTTCCGCTTTCAGTGGAAGTTCGCGGTCGGCGCCATCGTATCGCTGATCCACGACGTGATCGTGACCATCGGTATCCTGTCGTTTTTCCAGATCACCTTCGACCTGACGGTGTTGGCGGCGGTGCTGGCGATCATCGGCTACTCGCTCAACGACACCATCGTCGTATTCGACCGGGTGCGTGAGAACTTCCGTGTCCTGCGCAAGGCTTCGCTGATCGAGAACATCAACATCTCGACGACTCAGACCTTGCTGCGGACCATGGCGACGTCGATCTCCACCCTGCTGGCGATCGCGGCGCTGCTGTTCTTTGGTGGCGATAACCTGTTCGGCTTCTCCATCGCCCTGTTTATCGGTGTTCTGGCGGGTACCTACTCGTCGATCTACATCGCGAACGTGGTGTTGATCTGGCTGAACCTGAGCACTGAAGATCTCATTCCTCCGGCCAACACCGAGAAGGAAGTCGACGACCGTCCATAACGGCCATCGATTTTCCGGCGGTCAGTCAAAAAAGACGCGAGTTGAACTCGCGTCTTTTTTTTTGCTCCAAGGCTGGGAGAAGCGCGGGCGCGTTCCCGCATGTGATGGTCAGGAGGTTCATGTGAACAAGTCGTTGCTGGTTGGTGCGGTATTGGGTGCTGTCGGTGTGACTGCCGGGGGTGCTGTTGCCACCTACAGCCTGGTTAAAAGCGGCCCTGAGTATGCGCAAGTGCTGGCCGTAGAGCCGGTCAAAACACAGATCAAGACTCCACGTGAAGTGTGCAAGGATGTGACGGTGACCCGGCAGGCGCCGGTGAAAGATCAGCACCAGATCGCCGGCACCGTGGTCGGTGCGCTGGCAGGTGGTCTGCTGGGTAATCAGATCGGCGGCGGCACCGGCAAGAAGATTGCCACCGTGGCCGGTGCGGTCGGTGGTGGTTACGCCGGCAACAAGGTTCAGGAGGGTATGCAGGAGCGTGATACCTACACCACGACTCAGACTCGCTGTAACACGGTGAATGACATCAGCGACAAGGTTGTGGGCTACGACGTCCGGTATTCGCTGGATGGGAAGGAAGGCAAGGTGCGGATGGATCGTGATCCGGGCAACCAGATTCCGGTCGACAAGGAAGGCAAGCTGATCCTGTCGCAGAACGAGCCAGGCCAGTGATTGGTTGATGGCTTATAAAAAAAGCACCCTTCGGGGTGCTTTTTCATGCCCATAAAAAAACACCCCGAAGGGTGTTTTTTTTGGTTTCGCGAAACGCTTAGCGCTTCAGCGAGGCCGGCAGGTGCGGCTGGATCGCCGTCAGAACTGCCTTGAAGCATTTGGTGTTGCCGGCAACGACGTGGCCTTTTTCAAGGAAGTCGTGACCGCCGGTGAAGTCGCTCACCAGGCCGCCTGCTTCCTGAATCAGCAGGGCGCCAGCGGCCATGTCCCACTCCGACAGGCCCGACTCCCAGAACGCGTCGAAACGGCCGGCGGCTACGTAAGCCAGGTCCAGGCTTGCCGAACCGGCGCGGCGGATGCCGGCAGTCTGGCCAACCAGGGCGCGGAACATGCCCAGGTAGTTGTCGAGGTTGTCCATCTGGTCGTCACGGAACGGGAAACCGGTACCGAGCAGAGCGCCGTCCAGGCTGGTACGACCGCTGACACGCAGGCGACGACCGTTCAGTTGAGCGCCGCGACCACGGCTGGCGGTGAATTCTTCCTGGCGAACCGGATCCAGAACAACGGCGTGTTCCAGGCGACCACGGTATTTGCAGGCAATGCTGACAGCGAAGTGAGGAATGCCGCGCAGGAAGTTGGTGGTGCCGTCCAATGGATCGATGATCCACAGGTATTCTTCGCCTTCGATGCCGGTGCCGGCGTGCAGGCCGGTCTCTTCACCCATGATCGAGTGATTCGGGTAAGCCTTGCGCAGGGCGTCGATGATTTTCTGTTCGGCGGCGCGATCGACCTCGGATACGTAATCCTTGGCGTCTTTTTCGTCGACCTTGATGGTATCCAGGCGCTCGATGGAGCGGAAGATCAGTTCACTGGCGCTGCGGGCGGCGCGCAGCGCGATATTCAGCATGGGCTGCATGGATGTGTCACCTAAGGTTGTTAAAGAAAGCCGCGCATTCTATCAGAACTTTTCTTCAGGTGAAGGTCGCTGTTCGCTTTCATAGCTTAACGGTAGGCTGTTCTGTAAGATTTGCACCCCTTTGCCGAGTCCGAGAGCGCCCGCCGTGCTGCAAAATATTCGTGTCGTCCTGGTCAACACCAGCCATCCGGGAAACATCGGCGGGACCGCGCGCGCCATGAAAAACATGGGTCTGTCGCGCTTGGTGCTGGTTGATCCGCGCGTCTTTCCGCATCACGAAGCCGATGCCCGCGCTTCCGGTGCCGGTGACATCCTTGAAAACGCGCAAGTCGTCGCCACCTTGGAAGACGCCCTGGTCGGTTGCAATCTGGTGCTCGGCACCAGTGCCCGTGACCGGCGCATTCCCTGGCCATTGCTGGATCCGCGCGAGTGCGGGACCAAAGTGGTCGAGGAGGCCGGGCAGGGCGCGGAGATCGCGCTGGTGTTCGGTCGTGAAGATTCCGGCCTGACCAATGACGAGCTGCAGCGATGTCACTATCACGTGCACATCCCCTCCGATCCTGAATTCAGCTCGCTGAACCTCGGGGCGGCGGTGCAGGTGTTGAGTTATGAAGTGCGCATGGCGTGGCTGGCTGCACAAGGCCAGCCGAGCAAGATCGAGAAGGAAGAAGTGGCCTCCGTGAAAAGCGCAGAGCTTGCGACCATGGATGAGCTGGAGCGGTTCTATGAGCACCTGGAGCAGACCCTGGTGGCCATCGAATTCCTTGATCCGGAAAAGCCGCGGCACTTGATGGCGCGCCTGCGCCGGTTGTACGGACGCAGCTCGGTCAGCCGGGCGGAAATGAATATTTTGCGAGGCATCCTCACGGAAACCCAGAAAGCGGCCCGTGGCGAGCTTCTTAAGCGGAAGGATTAATGATGTTCGAGCGTTTGCGTGAAGATATCCAGAGCGTATTCCACCGAGACCCGGCGGCGCGTAACGCTTTTGAAGTCCTGACCTGCTACCCCGGCATGCATGCGATCTGGATTCATCGACTGGCCGGGATGCTCTGGCGCAATGATCTGAAATGGCTGGCGCGGCTGGTGTCGAACTTCGGTCGCTGGCTGACCGGGATCGAGATCCATCCGGGGGCCAAGGTCGGTCGACGCTTCTTCATCGACCATGGCATGGGTATCGTGATTGGTGAAACCGCTGAAATCGGCGATGACGTGACGATCTATCAGGGCGTGACCCTGGGCGGTACCAGCTGGAACAAGGGCAAGCGTCATCCGACCCTCGGTGATGGCGTTGTGGTGGGGGCAGGTGCGAAGGTGCTCGGCCCGTTCACTGTGGGTGCTGGCGCCAAGGTCGGGTCCAATGCTGTCGTCACCAAAGAAGTGCCACCGGGTGCCACTGTGGTGGGGATTCCGGGCCGGATCATCGTCAAATCCGATGATGAGGCTGACGCCAAGCGCAAGGCGATGGCCGAGAAGATCGGCTTCGATGCCTATGGTGTCAGCGAGGACATGCCCGATCCGGTGGCGCGTGCCATCGGCCAGTTGCTCGATCACCTGCAAGCGGTGGACGGACGTCTGGAGGGGATGTGCGGCGCGCTGAAGGATCTGGGCAGTAATTACTGTGCGAAAGATCTGCCCGAGCTGCGTGAAGAAGACTTCGCCTGCGTCAAGGGCAAGGACGAATCCAAGCTCCACTGACGCACTTGCAGGGCTGCTGCCGACCGGTGTGCCATTAGGCCGCAGACCCTGCTATCATTCGCGCGCTCTTTTGCGGGTAAACCCGACTAAAGCACTAGGTCTTATAGTTGACTTAAATGCTCGGGAATTGCATACTCCCGCCCATTCCGAACTCCGTGGTAATTGTCCATGCGACTGACTACAAAAGGCCGATACGCCGTGACCGCCATGCTTGACCTGGCGTTGCACGCGCAACACGGGCCGGTGTCCCTGGCCGATATCTCCGAGCGCCAAGGCATCTCCCTGTCCTATCTCGAACAGCTTTTCGCCAAGCTGCGCCGCAGTAACCTGGTTTCCAGCGTTCGCGGTCCGGGCGGTGGCTACCAGTTGTCCCGCGACATGCAGGGCATCCAGGTGGCTCAGGTGATCGATGCGGTGAACGAATCGGTCGATGCAACAAAATGCCAGGGCCAGGGCGACTGCCACTCCGGTGACACCTGCCTGACCCATCACCTGTGGTGCGACCTGAGCCTGCAGATTCACGAATTTCTCAGCGGTATCAGCTTGGCCGACCTCGTAACTCGCCGTGAGGTGCAGGAAGTGGCCCAGCGTCAGGATCAGCGTCGTTGCAATGGCAAGGCGCCGCGCCTGGACAAGATTGAAGCGTCCGCCGTCGAATGACAGCCAGAGAGCTAGCGGCACGCCAGCCAGCCTGATTTAGGAGATAGTCCATGAAATTGCCGATTTACCTTGATTACTCTGCGACCACCCCGGTCGATCCGCGCGTTGCGCAAAAAATGAGTGAATGCCTGCTGGTCGACGGAAACTTCGGTAACCCGGCGTCCCGTTCCCACGTGTTCGGCTGGAAAGCCGAAGAGTCCGTCGAAAACGCCCGTCGTCAGGTGGCCGATCTGGTCAACGCCGACCCGCGTGAAATCGTCTGGACCTCCGGTGCCACCGAGTCCGACAACCTGGCAATCAAGGGTGCGGCACATTTCTACGCCTCCAAGGGCAAGCACCTGATCACCTCCAAGATCGAACACAAGGCTGTCCTCGACACCATGCGCCAACTGGAGCGTGAAGGTTTCGAAGTCACCTACCTCGATCCGACCGAAGATGGCCTGATCACCCCGGCCATGATCGAAGCCGCGCTGCGCGAAGACACCATCCTGGTGTCGGTAATGCACGTGAACAACGAAATCGGCACCGTCAACGATATCGCCGCCATCGGTGAGCTGCTTCGTTCCAAAGGCATCCTGTTCCACGTCGACGCCGCTCAGTCCACCGGCAAGGTCGAAATCGACCTGCAGAAACTGAAAGTCGACATGATGTCTTTCTCCGCCCACAAGACCTACGGCCCCAAAGGCATCGGCGCGCTGTACGTCAGCCGCAAGCCGCGTGTGCGCATCGAAGCGACCATGCACGGTGGCGGTCACGAGCGCGGCATGCGTTCCGGCACCCTGGCAACCCACCAGATCGTTGGCATGGGCGAAGCGTTCCGTGTGGCCAAGGAAGACATGGCTGCCGAAAACGTCCGTATCAAAGCGTTGAGCGACCGTTTCTACAAGCAGGTCGAGCACCTGGAAGAGCTGTACGTCAACGGCAGCCTGACCGCCCGCGTTCCGCACAACCTGAACCTGAGCTTCAACTACGTTGAAGGCGAGTCGCTGATCATGGCGCTCAAGGATCTGGCGGTTTCGTCCGGTTCGGCCTGCACCTCGGCGTCGCTTGAGCCTTCGTACGTACTGCGCGCCCTGGGCCGCAACGACGAACTGGCACACAGCTCGATCCGTTTCACCTTCGGCCGTTTCACCACCGAAGAAGAAATCGACTACGCCGCGCAGAAAGTCTGCGAGGCCGTTACCAAGCTGCGCGCTCTGTCGCCGCTGTGGGACATGTACAAAGACGGCGTCGATATCTCGAAGATCGAGTGGGCGGCACACTAAATATAGAAGCCGCCGGATACAGATCCTGTAGCGACGCGGCGGTTTACGCAGCGCAGTTGCAGGGTCTCAAGAGCGGCCCTGATGAGTGAGGATTGAGAATCATGGCTTACAGCGAAAAGGTCATCGACCACTACGAAAACCCGCGCAACGTCGGCAAGATGAACGCGGAAGATCCTGATGTCGGCACCGGCATGGTCGGCGCTCCGGCGTGCGGCGACGTGATGCGTCTGCAAATCAAGGTCAACGATCAGGGCGTTATCGAAGATGCCAAGTTCAAGACCTACGGCTGCGGTTCGGCTATCGCCTCCAGCTCCCTCGCTACCGAGTGGATGAAGGGCAAGACCCTGGACGAAGCTGAAACCATCAAGAACACTCAGCTGGCCGAAGAACTGGCCCTGCCGCCAGTGAAAATCCACTGCTCGGTTCTCGCTGAAGACGCCATCAAGGCGGCCGTTCGCGATTACAAGCAGAAGAAAGGCTTGATCTGACTTTCAAGATTTGGCGACGAGTAAGGAGTCAACGATGGCTATCAGCATGACAGAAGCGGCTGCTCGACACGTGCGGCGCTCCCTCGACGGGCGCGGCAAGGGTGAAGGGATTCGTCTGGGTGTTCGCACCACAGGCTGTTCCGGCCTTGCCTACGTGCTGGAGTTTGTCGACGAGGTGGTTGCAGAAGATCAGGTGTTCGAAAGTCACGGCGAGAAAGTGATCATCGACCCGAAAAGCCTGGCCTACCTCGACGGCACCGAGCTCGACTTCGTCAAGGAAGGATTGAACGAAGGCTTCAAGTTCAACAATCCCAACGTACGCGGTGAATGTGGCTGCGGCGAAAGCTTCAACATCTGAGGCTTGTCGTGGGTATTCCTTGTCATTTCGCTTTATTCGAGCTGCAACCGGGCTTTCGTCTGGATCTCGAGCAGTTGGCCACGCGCTATCGTGAGCTGGCGCGCGGTGTTCATCCTGACCGCTTTGCCGATGCTTCCGAGCGCGAGCAGCGGTCGGCGCTGGAGCAGTCTGCTCGGCTCAATGATGCCTACCAGACACTCAAGAGTCCGGCCCAGCGTGCACGCTACCTGCTGACCATCAGCGGGCATGAAGTGCCGATGGAAGTCACCGTCCACGATCCCGAGTTTCTTCTGCAGCAGATGCAATGGCGCGAAGAGCTCGAAGATCTGCAGGACAGTGCCGACCTGGACGGTGTCGCGGCTTTCAAGCGTCGCCTGAAAACCGCCCAGGAAGAGCTCAACGAAAGCTTCGCAGCCTGTTGGGATGATGCAGCGCAACGCGAACAGGCCGAACGCCTGATGCGGCGCATGCAGTTCCTCGACAAGCTCACCTACGAAGTGCGCCAGTTAGAAGAGCGCCTCGACGATTAACCCAGTGCCGCTCCGGTCGCACGCCTGATATACAGATAAGTCCTGATCACGATGGCCCTACTGCAGATCGCCGAACCCGGCCAAAGTCCTCAACCGCACCAGCGTCGTCTGGCTGTGGGAATCGACTTGGGTACTACCAACTCGCTGGTCGCTGCGTTGCGCAGTGGTCTTTCCGAGCCGCTGGCCGATGCCGAAGGGCGGGTCATCCTGCCTTCCGCCGTGCGTTATCACGCCGATCGCGTCGAAGTCGGCGAGTCGGCCAAGTTGGCCGCATCCTCCGATCCCCTGAATACCGTGCTGTCGGTCAAGCGCCTGATGGGTCGTGGCCTGTCCGACGTCAAGCAATTGGGCGATCAGCTGCCGTACCGCTTTGTCGGCGGCGAATCGCACATGCCATTCATCGACACCGTGCAGGGCCCGAAAAGCCCGGTCGAAGTGTCCGCCGATATCCTGAAAGTATTGCGTCAGCGCGCTGAAGCCACCCTTGGCGGTGAGCTGGTGGGCGCGGTGATCACCGTTCCGGCGTATTTCGACGATGCTCAGCGCCAGGCTACCAAGGACGCGGCGAAACTTGCCGGTCTGAACGTGTTGCGTCTGCTCAACGAGCCGACCGCTGCGGCCGTGGCATACGGTTTGGATCAGCATGCCGAAGGCCTGGTCGCCATTTACGATCTGGGCGGCGGCACCTTCGATATTTCGATTCTGCGCCTGACTGGCGGTGTCTTCGAAGTCCTGGCCACTGGCGGCGATAGCGCGCTGGGCGGCGATGATTTCGATCACGCGATTGCCGGCTGGATCATCGAGAGCGCCGGTTTGTCCGCCGACCTCGATCCGGGCGCACAGCGCAGCCTGCTGCAAGCTGCCTGCGCCGCTAAAGAAGCCCTGACGGATTCTGACAGTGTTGAAGTTGCTTACGGCGACTGGAAGGCTCAGCTGACTCGCGAAGCCTTCGATGCGCTGATCGAGCCAATGGTCGCCCGCAGCCTGAAAGCCTGTCGCCGCGCCGTGCGCGATTCCGGCGTCGAGCTGGAAGATGTGCACGCCGTGGTCATGGTCGGTGGTTCGACCCGCGTTCCACGTGTTCGCGAAGCCGTCGCCGAAGCCTTCGGTCGTCAGCCTTTGACTGAAATCGACCCGGATCAAGTGGTGGCCATCGGTGCTGCGATCCAGGCCGATACCCTGGCCGGCAACAAACGCGATGGCGGCGAACTGCTGCTGCTCGACGTGATCCCGCTGTCCCTGGGGCTGGAAACCATGGGCGGCCTGATGGAGAAGGTGATTCCGCGCAACACCACCATCCCCGTCGCTCGCGCCCAGGACTTCACCACTTACAAAGACGGCCAGTCGGCCATGGCGATCCACGTGTTACAGGGCGAGCGTGAGTTGATCTCCGACTGCCGTTCCCTGGCGCGCTTCGAATTGCGCGGCATCCCGGCGATGGTGGCCGGTGCAGCGAAAATTCGCGTGACCTTCCAGGTCGATGCCGACGGTCTGCTCAGCGTCTCTGCCCGTGAATTGGGTTCGGGCGTTGAGGCGAGCATTCAGGTCAAGCCGTCCTATGGCCTGACCGATGGCGAAATCGCCAAGATGCTGAAAGATTCGTTCCAGCACGCCAATGACGACAAGGTCGCCCGCGTTCTTCGCGAGCAACAAGTCGATGCCCAGCGCCTGATCGAAGCGGTGCAGGGCGCTCTTGAGGCGGATGGCGAGCGTTTGCTCGACGCTGAAGAGCGCATGGTCATCGAGTTGCAAGTGCAGGAACTGACCGAACTGATGAAAGGCACCGATGGTTACGCCATCGAGCAGCAGACCAAGCGTCTGTCGCAAGTGACCGATGCTTTTGCAGCCCGTCGTATGGATCAGACGGTGAAGGCCGCTCTGTCCGGGCGCAATCTGAATGAAATCGAGGATATCTGATGCCGCAGGTCATTTTTCTGCCCCACGAGAAGTTCTGCCCTGAAGGCATGGTCGTTGACGCTGCACCCGGCACGTCGATCCTCGAGCTGGCTCACGAACACCACATCGAGATGGAAAGCGCCTGCGGCGGCGTCTGCGCCTGCACCACTTGTCACTGCATCATTCGCGAGGGTTTTGACTCGCTGGAAGAGGCCGACGAGTTGGAGGAAGATTTCCTGGATCGTGCCTGGGGTCTGGAAGCCCAGTCGCGCCTGGCTTGTCAGGCGATCGTCGGTGAAGAAGACATCACCGTCGAGATTCCGAAATATTCGCTTAACCATGCGGCCGAAGCGCCGCACTGACTGGTAAGACTGTCATGAGCTACGGTTGGAATGATGTTCAACGTATTGCAGAAGAGCTGGCTGAGGCCAAGCCGGGTGTAGATCCGTATTCTGTCAATTTCGTCGAGTTGCAGCAGTGGATCAAAGAGCTGCCGGACTTCGACAATACCTCTGGTCGTGTTGGCGAGAAGGTATTGGAGGCGGTTCAGACTCTCTGGGCCGATGAATTGGACTGATCTTCCTCGCAGGTTAGGCAATACCCAAGAACCCGCGTATAATTCGCGGGTTTAATTTTTCGCAAATTACCGTTTCTGGAGTTACACCATGGCTGTTCAACGTACTTTCTCCATCATCAAGCCTGACGCCGTTGCTAAAAACGTGATCGGCAAGATCACCACTCGCTTCGAAGACGCTGGCCTGCGCGTTGTAGCTTCGAAACTGAAGCAACTGTCCAAAGCCGAAGCCGAAGGCTTCTACGCTGAGCACAGCGCTCGTGGTTTCTTCGGCGACCTGGTTGCCTTCATGACTTCGGGTCCAGTTGTCGTTCAGGTTCTGGAAGGCGAAAACGCCATCGCTCGCAACCGTGAGCTGATGGGCGCTACCAACCCTAAAGAAGCTGCTCCAGGCACCATCCGTGCTGACTTCGCTGAATCGATCGACGCCAACGCCGTTCACGGTTCGGACTCCGAAGCTGCTGCTGCTCGCGAAATCGCTTACTTCTTCGCAGCTACTGAAGTAACCACTCGCTAAGCATTGGCTTAAGAGTGAAGGTGAATCCATGACGATATCGACTGTTAAAACCAACCTGCTGGGTCTGACCCAGCCGGAAATGGAAAAATTCTTCGACTCAATCGGGGAGAAGCGTTTCCGTGCCGGTCAGGTAATGAAATGGATTCACCACTTTGGCGTCGATGATTTCGACGCCATGACGAACGTCAGCAAGGCTTTGCGCGAAAAGCTCAAGGCTGTTGCCGAGGTCCGTGGTCCAGAAGTGGTCAGCGAGGACATTTCCAGCGACGGCACCCGCAAGTGGGTGGTGCGCGTGGCGTCCGGCAGCTGCGTCGAGACCGTTTACATTCCCCAGGGCAAACGCGGCACTCTGTGCGTTTCGTCCCAGGCAGGCTGTGCCCTGGACTGCAGTTTCTGCTCCACCGGCAAGCAAGGCTTCAACAGCAACCTCACCGCCGCCGAAGTCATCGGTCAGGTGTGGATTGCCAACAAATCCTTCGGCAGTGTTCCGGCTACCATCGACCGCGCCATCACCAACGTGGTGATGATGGGCATGGGCGAACCGCTGCTGAACTTCGACAACGTCGTGGCCGCCATGCATCTGATGATGGATGACCTGGGCTACGGGATCTCCAAGCGCCGCGTGACCCTGTCCACGTCGGGTGTGGTGCCGATGATCGATGAGCTGGCCAAGCACATCGACGTATCCCTGGCGTTGTCCCTGCACGCACCGAATGACGCATTGCGTAACCAATTGGTGCCGATCAACAAGAAATATCCGCTTAAGATGCTGCTCGAGTCGTGCCAGCGCTACATGTCCGCCCTTGGCGAGAAACGTGTGCTGACCATCGAGTACACCTTGCTCAAGGACGTCAACGACAAACTTGAGCACGCCGTGGAAATGATCGAGCTGCTCAAGGATATTCCGTGCAAGATCAACCTGATTCCGTTCAACCCGTTCCCGCATTCCGGGTACGAGCGGCCGAGCAACAACGCCATCCGCCGGTTCCAGGATCAGCTTCACCAGGCCGGTTTCAACGTCACCGTGCGCACCACCCGTGGTGAAGACATCGACGCGGCTTGTGGTCAATTGGTAGGGCAGGTGCTGGATCGCACCCGTCGCAGCGAACGTTACATCGCCGTGCGCGAATTGAGCGCCGACAGCGATCTGGCACAGAACGCCGCGAACACTAACTAAGAGAGGATCTCTATGTCCCTGCGCTTTGCGCTGCTGTTGCTGTTGGCCAGCCTGTGTGCTGGTTGTGTCCTGTCGGGCGACTACAACCCGATGAAGACCAGCAAGGGCCGTGACGAAGCGCGAGCTGCCTACGTGCAGCTGGGATTGGGATACTTGCAGCAGGGTATGACCGAACGGGCCAAGGTTCCACTGAAGAAAGCCCTGGAGCTGGACGGGTCGGATCCCGACGCCAACGCCGCGCTGGGCCTGGTGTTCCAGGCCGAAATGGAGCCTGCGCTTGCTGATGAACACTTCCGCAAGGCTTTGTCCTCCCGTCCCGCCGATGCGCGCATCCTCAACAACTACGGCAGTTTTCTCTACGAAGAACAGCGTTACAAGGAAGCCTACGAGCGTTTTGAACAGGCGGCCGCCGATACCCTGTATCCTGAGCGTTCGCGGGTATTCGAGAACCTCGGCATGACGGCGGCAAAGCTCGGTCAGCGTGATCTGGCGCAGCAGCAGCTGGAAAAGGCGCTGCGTTTGAACCGCCAGCAGCCACGGGCATTGCTGGAAATGGCTGAGTTGTCATTCGAAGACAGGCATTATGTGCCCGCGCGTGACTATTACGACCGTTTCAGCCAGCTCTCCGAGCAAAATGCACGTAGTCTGTTACTCGCCGTTCGGTTGGCAAAAGTATTTGAAGATCGCGACAAGGCCGCCAGTGCGGGCCTGCAATTAAAACGACTCTATCCCGGTACGCCGGAATATCAGCAATACCTGTCGGAGCAATGATGAAAGCGGCGCATCCCGAAGTTGTAGCAGCGAATCGCGTTAACCCCGGTGAGACCCTGCGCCAGGCCCGCGAAAGCAATGGCTGGTCGCTGGCCGAAGTGGCCCTCAAGCTCAACCTCACCGTGACTTCCCTGAGCAATCTTGAAGCCGGCGCATTCGACAAGTTGCCCGGGCATACCTTCGCTCGCGGCTACATTCGCGCCTACGCCAAATTGCTCGGTATGGACCAGACCGTTCTGGTCCAGCAATTCGACCAGTCCACCGGCACCGACTCCCAGGGCAGCAATGTCCACGCGCTGGGCCGTATCGAAGAGCCGGTGCGGGTTTCCCACACTATTTTGCGTATCGTCAGCCTGTTGCTGCTGATTGCGGTCATCGGCGGTGGTTTCGTCTGGTGGCAGGATCAGACTTCGCAGCGCACCAAGGACCTGATTGGCTTGGCCCCGGAGCACGTCGAAGTCGAAGGCGCCGACGGCACGACCCAGATTCATCCGCTGGACGAGCCGGAAGACCAGGCCGTCGCGGAAGGCGAAGCCGAGGGCTCGACCGCTCTGGCGCTGCCTCAATCGGAAACCACGGCTGAATCGAGCGGTGCCGAAACCGAGACCGCAGCGCCAGCCAACGCCCCGGTTGCTCCTGCACCCGCAGCGCCAGCCGCTACTCCGGCTGCACCGGCTCATACGCCAGCGCCTGTGGTTGCTGCTCCTGCAAATCCGGCACCTGCCGCTCCGGCCACGCCTGCACCGACCGTTGCTGCCCCGGCAGCTCCGGCCGTCGCTGCACCCGCGCCGACAGCGCCCGTTGCTCCGGCCGCAGGTCAGGGGCAGGTTCAGGTGCAGTTCATCGCCGATTGCTGGACTCAAGTGACCGATGGCAGCGGCAAAGTGTTGTACAGCGGCCTCAAGCGTAAGGGCGACAGCCTGTCTGTCGTTGGCAAGCCTCCGTTTGCCGTGCGTCTGGGCGTTGCCCGTGGCGCGCAGGTCAGCTACAACGGCCAGCCGGTCGATGTCGCTCCGTTCACCAGTGGCGAGACCGCTCGCCTGAAGTTGGGTCAATAAGTCATGCACGGCGAATCTCCAATCAAACGTCGCGAATCGCGCAAGATCTGGGTCGGTAATGTGCCCGTGGGCGGCGATGCCCCTATCGCTGTGCAGAGCATGACCAACAGCGACACCAATGACGTCGCTGCCACCGTCGCACAGATCAATCGTCTGGAAGCCGCCGGCGTCGATATCGTCCGCGTTTCGGTACCGGACATGGACGCCGCCGAGGCGTTCGGCAAGATCAAGCAACTGGTCAAGGTGCCGTTGGTTGCCGACATCCATTTCGACTACAAGATCGCGCTGCGCGTGGCCGAACTGGGTGTGGACTGCCTGCGCATCAACCCGGGCAACATCGGTCGCGAAGACCGCGTGCGTGCGGTGGTCGATGCCGCCCGCGACCGCGGGATTCCGATCCGCATCGGCGTCAACGCCGGTTCCCTGGAAAAAGACCTGCAGAAGAAATACGGCGAGCCGACCCCGGCTGCGCTGGTCGAGTCCGCCCTGCGTCACGTCGAACACCTCGAACGCCTGAATTTCCAGGACTTCAAGGTCAGTGTGAAGGCTTCCGACGTGTTCATGGCCGTCGAAGCCTACCGTCTGCTGGCCAAGGAAATCGTCCAGCCGCTGCACCTGGGCATCACCGAAGCCGGTGGATTGCGCTCCGGTACAGTGAAATCCGCCGTAGGCCTAGGTATGCTGCTCGCCGAGGGGATTGGCGATACTATCCGCATCTCGCTGGCGGCCGACCCGGTCGAGGAAGTGAAGGTCGGTTACGACATTCTCAAGTCTTTGCATCTGCGTTCCCGTGGCATCAACTTCATCGCCTGCCCGAGCTGCTCGCGGCAGAACTTCGATGTGGTCAAGACCATGAACGAGCTGGAAGGACGCCTTGAAGACCTGCTGGTGCCGCTGGATGTCGCGGTGATCGGTTGCGTGGTCAACGGCCCCGGCGAAGCCAAGGAGGCCCATATCGGCTTGACCGGCGGCACGCCAAACCTGATTTACATCGACGGCAAGCCGTCGCAGAAACTGACGAATGACAATCTGGTGGACGAGCTGGAAAAGCTGATCCGCGAGAAAGCGGCCGAGAAGGTCGAAGCTGACGCAGCGGTTATCGCGCGCGGCTGATCGAACGAATTAAGGAATTTCTGTGAGCAAGTCTCTGCAAGCCATTCGTGGCATGAACGACATCCTGCCGGAACAGACGCCGGTATGGCGCTATTTCGAAGGCACCGTTTCGCGCCTGCTGGATAACTACGGTTACAAGCAGATCCGCATGCCGATCGTCGAGTTCACCGAGCTGTTCAAGCGCTCGATCGGTGAAGTGACCGACATCGTCGAAAAAGAGATGTACACCTTCGAAGACCGCAACGGCGACTCCCTGACCCTGCGTCCGGAAGGCACGGCCGCGTGCGTACGTGCAGTGCTCGAGCACGGCATCACCGGCGGTGGCCAGGTGCAGAAACTCTGGTACATCGGCCCGATGTTCCGTCACGAGCGTCCGCAGAAAGGCCGTTATCGCCAGTTCCACCAGATCGGTCTGGAGGTGTTCAACCTCGACGGTCCGGACATCGACGCCGAACTGATCATCATGACCTGGCGCCTGTGGGGCGAGCTGGGCATTCGCGATGCGGTCAAGCTCGAGCTCAACAGCCTCGGCACCAGCGAGTCCCGCGGCCGGTATCGTGAAGCGCTGGTCGAGTACCTCTCGGCGCACCACGACAAACTGGACGAAGACAGCCAGCGTCGCCTGAAGACCAACCCGCTGCGCGTGCTCGACACCAAAAATGCCGACACCCAGGCCGTGCTGGTCGATGCGCCGAAAATGGCGGATTACCTGGATGACGAATCCCGTGCCCACTTCGAAGGCCTGAAGGCCCGTCTGGATGCCGTCGGCATTCCTTACGTGCTCAACCCGAAGCTGGTGCGTGGTCTGGATTACTACAGCAAAACCGTATTCGAATGGGTCACCGACAAGCTCGGCGCCCAGGGCACCGTCTGCGCGGGTGGGCGCTATGACGGTCTGGTCGAGCAGATGGGCGGCAAGCCGACCCCGGGCGTCGGTTTCGCCATGGGCATCGAGCGTCTGGTACTGCTACTGGAAACCCTGGAGCAGATCCCGGAAGAAATCTCCCGTCAGGTCGACGTCTATCTCTGCGCCTTCGGCGAAGAAGCAGAGCTGGCCGGTCTGGCCCTGGCCGAGCGTGTACGCGACCAACTGCCCAACCTGCGCCTGCAAGTCAATGCCGGCGCCGGCAGCTTCAAGAGCCAGTTCAAGAAAGCCGACAAGAGCGGTGCGCTGTACGCACTGATCCTGGGTGACGACGAAATGGCCCAGCAAGTGGTAGGTTTCAAACCCCTGCGTGGCCAGGGCGAACAACAAAGCATTGCCTGGGATGCGCTCGCTGCACACCTGGCCACCTGCGTCGTGCAGGGTTGAAGCTGTCCAAACAGCCGATTTAGCGATTAAGGAGTATTGGGGTGTCGAGTACCGAAGACGAACAGTTGGCGGATTTGAAGGACTGGTGGACACGCAACGGCAAACCTCTGGTCACCGGCGGCCTGTTGGCGCTGGTCATCGTGTTCGGCTGGCAGGCTTATCACAAGTATCAGAGCAACCAGTCGCAAGGCGCCTCGGTGCTCTATCAGCAATTGCTGGAAACCACGCTGACCCCGGACGGCAAGCCTGACGCCGCGCGCGTTGCGGATCTGGCCGGCAAGCTCAACAGCGAATTCGGCGGTTCTGCCTACGCGCAGTACGGCAGCCTGTTCGTGGCCAAGGTCGCGGTCGACAGCGGCAAGCTGGACGACGCGGCGACCGAACTCAAGGCCATCGTTGCCAAACCGGCCAACCCGGCGCTGGGCGAGATCGCCCGTCAGCGTCTGGCGCAGGTACTGGGCGCACAGAACAAGGCCGATGAAGCCCTGAAACTGCTCGAAGGCGATGCCGACAAGTCGTTCCTGGCCACTCGCGAAGAACTCAAGGGCGACCTGCTGGTGCAGCTGGGCCGTACCGACGAAGCGAACGCGGCGTATCAAAAAGCCAAGGCGGCACTGTCGGATGAAGCGGCGGTCGGTGGCCTTCAAATCAAGCTGGACGACCTGGCCAAAGGGGATGCGTGACGTGATCCGTTGGAAGCATGCAGCATTGCTGGCTCTGGCCATTCTGGCCGCGGGTTGCAGCAGCAACAGCAAAAAAGAACTGCCACCGGCCGAGCTGACCGACTTCAAGGAAGAAGTAGTCCTGCACAAGCAGTGGAGCCGCTCGATCGGTGACGGTCAGGGCGAAACCTACAACATGCTGGTGCCGGCGATCGACGGTGACACCATCTACGCGGCCGACGTGACCGGTATCGTGATGGGCCTGGATCGCGGCAACGGCGACGTGAAATGGAAGAAAGACCTCGAACTGCCTGTGTCCGGCGCCGTTGGCGTGGGTTACGGTCTGGTCATGGTCGGCACCCTGCGCGGTGAAGTCGTTGCCCTCGACGCCATCAACGGTGAAGAGAAGTGGCGCTCGCGCGTCAACAGCGAAGTCCTCGCGCCACCGGCCAACAACGGTGACGTGGTGGTGGTTCAGACCCAGGACGATCGTCTGATCGGTCTGGACGCGTCCACCGGCAACCAGCGTTGGGTGTATGACAGCACGCCGGCCGTACTGACCCTGCGCGGCACCAGCGCACCGATCGTCACCAACCGCCTCGCGGTGGCTGGCCTGTCGACCGGTAAAGTGGTCGCGCTCGACATTTCCAACGGCGTGCCGGTCTGGGAACAGCGAATCGCGATTCCACAAGGTCGTTCGGAACTGGAGCGCGTGGTCGACATCGACGGCGGTCTGCTGCTGTCCGGCGGTACCCTGTACGTCGCCAGCTATCAGGGTCGCGTTGCGGCACTGGATCTGGAAAGCGGCCGTCAACTCTGGCAGCGCGACGCGTCGAGCTACGCCGGTGTTGCCCAGGGTTTCGGCAACGTCTACGTAAGCCTGTCGTCGGGCACCGTTGAAGGCGTCGACGAGCGTTCCACTACTGCACTGTGGAGCAACGACTCGCTGGCCCGTCGTCAACTGTCGGCGCCGGAAGTGTTCTCCAGCTACGTTGCAGTCGGTGACCTGGAAGGTTACCTGCACCTGCTGAGTCAGGTGGACGGTCGTTTCGTCGGCCGCGAACGCATCGACAGCGACGGCCTGCGTGCCCGTCCGCTGGTGGTGGGTGACACGATTTATGTGTATGGCAACAGCGGCAAACTGGAAGCCCTGACCATCAAGTAACAACTATGCTTGGGGTTAATTCCCCAGGCGGCCTTGCTTCTGCAGGGTTTGCAGCACCCACGGGTGTTGCCCCGAGCACCAGCCGCTGCCTCGCAGCGGCTTTTGTATTTTCTGAAATAACGAAGTGGAGAGCCGCATGGTTCCCGTAATCGCCTTGGTGGGCCGACCGAACGTCGGCAAGTCCACCTTGTTCAACCGCCTGACCAGGACTCGTGACGCCATCGTCGGCGACTTGTCCGGTCTGACCCGTGATCGCCAGTACGGTGAGGCCAAGTGGCAAGGGCGTTCCTACATTCTGATCGACACCGGCGGTATCTCCGGTGACGAGCATGGTATGGACGAAAAAATGGCCGAGCAGTCGCTGCTGGCCATCGAAGAAGCGGATGTGGTTCTGTTCCTGGTAGATGCCAAGGCCGGTTTCACCGCCGCCGACCAGATGATCGCCGAACACTTGCGCAAACGTAACAAGCGCTCCCACGTGGTGGCCAACAAGGTCGACAACATCGACCCGGAAATGGCCCGCGCCGAATTCGCCCCGCTGGGTATGGGCCATGCGATCCCGATCGCCGGTGCCCACGGTCGCGGCATCACTCAACTGCTGGAAACCGCCCTGAGCGACTTCCCGCGCGATGATGACGAGCCGGCGGAAGGTGAAGAGGAAGAAGTGGTCGCCGAAGGCGAGGAAGCCAAGCGCATTCCTGGCCCGAGCGAAAAAGACGGGATCAAGATTGCCATCATCGGCCGTCCGAACGTCGGCAAGTCGACCCTGGTCAACCGCATGCTCGGTGAAGACCGGGTAATCGTCTACGACCAGCCCGGCACCACCCGCGACAGTATCTACATCCCGTTCGAGCGTAACGACGAGAAGTACACGCTGATCGACACCGCCGGTGTGCGCAAGCGCGGCAAGATCCACGAAGAAGTCGAAAAGTTCTCCGTGGTCAAAACCCTGCAGGCGATCAAAGACGCCAACGTGGTGATCTTCGTGATGGACGCCCGCGAAGGCGTAGTCGATCACGACCTCAACCTGCTGGGCTTCGCCCTTGAAGCAGGTCGTGCGCTGGTGATCGCGATCAACAAGTGGGACGGCATGACCCCGAGCGAGCGCGACTTCGTGAAGGTCGAGCTACAGCGTCGGTTGTTCTTCGTTGACTTCGCCGATATCCACTTCATCTCGGCACTGCACGGTACTGGCGTGGGCAACCTCTACGCCTCGGTGCAGAACTCGTTCAAGTCCGCGGTCACCCGCTGGCCGACCAGCCGCCTGACGCAGATTCTCGAAGACGCGGTCAGCGAGCACCAGCCGCCGATGGTCAACAGCCGCCGGATCAAGCTGCGTTACGCTCACCTGGGTGGGGCGAACCCGCCGATCATCGTGATCCACGGTAACCAGATCGAGAAAGTGCCGAAGTCGTACGTACGCTATCTGGAAAACACTTACCGCCGTGTACTCAAACTGGTCGGTACGCCGATCCGTATCGAGTTCAAGGGCGGCGAGAACCCGTACGAAGGCAACAAGAACACGCTGACCGACCGCCAGGTCAACAAGAAGCGTCGCTTGATGTCGCACAACAAGAAGGCCAGCAAGAAGCGCCGTGACAAGAAGTAAGGTCGCTGCGAACAGAGAGAAGGGCGCCGTTTGGCGCCCTTTTTTTATGGACGCCGGATGGGCTATCCTCGGGCTCTCCCGCGCCGTCGTCAGAGCCGGGGCAGAGCAGGGAACCCCGATGATCACCAGCAAGCTGCCGAATGTCGGCATCACTATTTTCACGCAGATGTCTCAGCTCGCGGCGCAGACCGGAGCGATCAACCTTTCCCAGGGTTTTCCCGATTTCGACGGCCCGCAGGCACTGCGCGACGCAGTCGGTCGACACATTGCCAGCGGCCATAACCAGTATTCGCCCATGACTGGCCTGCCGGCGCTGCGCCAGCAGATTGCGGCGAAGATTGCCCGCAGTTATGGCGCCAACGTCGATGCCGACAATGAAGTGACCGTTACTCCCGGCGCGACCCAGGCGATTTTCTGTGCCATTCAGGCGGTTATCCACAGCGGCGACGAAGTCATCGTGTTCGACCCGGCCTACGACAGCTACGAGCCGTCGGTGGAACTGGCCGGTGGGCGCTGCGTGCATGTGCAGCTTGGGCTGAAAGATTTCTCCATCGACTTCGAAAAGCTCAGCGCAGCCCTGAGCCCACGCACGCGCATGATCATCCTCAACACCCCGCACAACCCGAGCGGTGCGCTGATCAGCCGTGCCGAGCTGGATCAACTGGCGGCGTTGATCCGTGATCGCGACATCTATGTGATCAGCGATGAAGTCTATGAGCATCTGGTGTTCGACGGCGTGCCGCATGTCAGCGTGCTGGCCCATGAAGAGCTGTATCAGCGCGCCTTCGTGGTCAGCTCGTTCGGCAAGACCTATCACGTCACCGGCTGGAAAACCGGTTACGTCGTGGCGCCGCCGGCCCTGACGGCGGAGCTGCGCAAGGTGCACCAGTACGTCAGTTTCTGCGGTGTGACACCGTTACAGTACGCCTTGGCCGATTACATGGCCGAGCATCCGGAACATGTCGAAGAGCTGCCGGGGTTCTATCAGGCCAAGCGCGATCTGTTCTGTGATCTGCTGGCGCCGTCGCGATTCAGCTTCACCCGGGTCACCGGCACTTATTTCCAACTGGTCGATTACTCGCAGATTCGCCCTGACCTGAACGATGTCGAGATGGCGATGTGGATGACCCGCGAGCACGGCGTGGCAAGTATTCCGGTGTCGGGGTTTTACCAGCATCCACCCGAAGGCCAGCGCCTGGTGCGCCTGTGCTTTGCCAAACGTGAGGAGACGCTGCGGGAAGCGGCGGCAAAATTATGCGTGATCTGAGTGCGTTGCCTGATCTGAATCTGGCGCTGATCCAGACCAGCCTGGCCTGGCATGATCGACAGGCCAATCTCGAGCATTTCGACGCGTTGCTGGAGCAGGCGCTGGGTGCCGATCTGATCATCCTGCCGGAAATGTTCACCACCGGATTTTCCATGGAATCCGAAACCCTGGCCGAAGCCGAAAACGGCCCGACCAGCAAATGGCTGCGGGCCCAGGCGGCGAAGCTGAACGCGGTCGTCACCGGCAGCGTGATCATCCAGGCCGCTGACGGCAGTCACCGCAACCGCTTGCTGTGGGCGCGGCCGGACGGCGAAGTGCTGCATTACGACAAGCGTCACCTGTTCCGCATGGCGGGCGAGCACAATCACTACACCCCCGGCGAACGCCAGGTGCAGTTCGAACTCAAGGGTTGGCGGGTGCGTCCGCTGATTTGCTACGACTTGCGCTTCCCGGTGTGGAGCCGTGATGCGCAGGACACTGACCTGCTGCTGTATACCGCCAACTGGCCGGGCGCGCGGCGTCAGCACTGGAACCGGTTGCTGCCGGCCCGGGCCATCGAAAACCTGTGCTATGTAGCGGCGGTCAACCGGGTTGGCACCGATGGCAAGGGCTTTGCCTATACCGGCGACAGTCAGGTGCTGGATTTTCAGGGCGAGACGTTGCTGGCGGCGGGGGAGGCTGACGGGGTGTTCAAGGTGGTTCTGGAAGCGGCTTCGCTGGCGGCTTACCGCGAGCGGTTTCCGGCGAATCTGGATGCGGACACCTTCGAGTTCACCTGATAGCCCAGATCACCTAGATCGTTCCCACGTCGAGGCGTCGAACCGTCCGCGTGGGAATGCCTCAAGGGACGCTCCGCGTCCCAGTGACGCAGAGCGTCACGAGCTGCATTCACACGCAGAGCGTGGGAACGATCAGATAGAAAATAAAAAGGCCCCGGAGTTCGCACTCCGGGGCCTTTTGCATTGCAGCGGTCAGTTACGCCGCTTTAGCTTCCGGCTGGCTCAGCGAGCGGTTCAGCGCGCTGAACAGTGCCTTGAAGCTGGCGGTGGTGATGTTTTCATCGATGCCCACGCCGTGCACCGCACGTTCGCCGTTCACACGCAGCTCGATGTAGGCTGCCGCCTTGGCGTTAGTGCCCGCGCCGATGGCATGTTCGTTGTAGTCCATGATCTCAACCGGGATCGGCAGACCGGCCACCAGTGCTTCCAGCGCACCGTTGCCCTTGCCACGCCAGTGCAGGTTGGTTTCGCCCTGACCTTTGCTCGCCACTTCCACTTCGACGGCGCTGTTACCGTTTTCTTCCTGCAGGCGATGGCTGACCAGCGCGTACGGGGTGTTGGCTTGCAGGTATTCGCTGTGCAGCAGCGCGTGGATTTGCTGCGCGGTCATCTCCAGGCCCAGGCGATCGGTTTCACGCTGCACGACCTGGCTGAATTCGATCTGCATGCGACGCGGCAGGCTGATGCCGTATTCCTGCTCCAGCAGGTAGGCGATGCCGCCCTTGCCCGACTGGCTGTTGACGCGGATCACCGCCTCGTAGCTGCGACCGATGTCGGCCGGGTCGATCGGCAGGTACGGTACTTCCCACAGGGTGTCCGGTTTCTGCTGGGCGAAGCCCTTGCGGATCGCGTCCTGGTGGGAGCCGGAGAACGCTGTGTGCACCAGGTCGCCGACGTACGGGTGACGCGGGTGAACCTGGATCTGGTTGCACTCTTCGACGACTTTGCGCACGCCGTCGATGTCGGAAAAGTCCAGCTCAGGATTGATGCCCTGGGTGTACATGTTCAGTGCCACAGTCACGAGGTCGACGTTGCCGGTACGCTCGCCGTTGCCGAACAGGCAGCCTTCGACGCGATCGGCGCCGGCCATCAGGCCCAGTTCGGTGGCAGCCACGCCGGTGCCACGGTCGTTGTGGGTGTGCAGGCTGATGATCACGCTGTCACGACGGTTGATGTTGCGGTGGAACCACTCGATCTGGTCGGCGTAGACGTTCGGGGTCGCGCATTCAACGGTGGCCGGCAGGTTGAGGATGATCTTGTGCTCAGGCGTCGGGTTCCAGACCTCGATCACCGCGTCACAGACTTCCTTGGCGAACTCCAGCTCGGTGGCGCTGAAGGTTTCCGGCGAGTACTCGAAGGTCCACTCGGTGTCCGGCTGCATGGCGGCGTATTTGACGAACAGCTTGGCGGCGTTCACGGCGATGGCCTTGATGCCGTCCTTGTCCTGGTTGAAGACGATGCGACGGAAAGAAGGGGAGGTGGCGTTGTACAGGTGAACAATCGCTTTCTTCGCCCCGCGCAGGGATTCGAAGGTGCGCTCGATCAGGTCTTCACGGCCCTGGGTCAGCACCTGGATGGTGGTGTCGTCCGGGATGTGGCCGTCTTCGATCAGGGTACGCACGAAGTCGAAGTCGGTTTGCGAAGCGGCCGGGAACGACGCTTCGATTTCCTTCACGCCCACCTGCACCAGGGTTTTCCAGAAGCGCAGCTTTTTCACCGCGTCCATTGGCTCGATCAACGACTGGTTGCCATCACGCAGGTCGGAGCTGCACCAGATCGGCGCGGCATCGATGGTTTTCGACGGCCACGTGCGATCCGGCAGGTTGATCACTGGAAACGCGCGGTATTTCGAAGACGGGTCTTTGAGCATGCTCATCGGGAAATTCCTTGTTGTCTGGGCCGAAAAGAGGCGGCCTGCCGGTGGAACGAACGTTCTTGGAAAAGCGTGGGACGAGGTGCAGCGATTCAGCCCGGCAGTCGTGCGCTGACGAGGCACAGGCTGCGGTGCTGGCGAAGCTGAATGAGGGTGTGAGAGGTTTTCATGCCTTCAACCCTAACCGCGGGGGATGAGGATGGCAAGCAGTCGAAAAAAATTGAGAGGAATACCCGGAAAGCGGTTTTTTCCGAGATTTTATTCTTGATATGGCACTAATTGTTGGTGGGGATTGCGCGGACCATTCGTCGTGCGCAATTCCTGTTGGAAGGGCTTCAGCCTGAAATCAAGGCTGGAAAGCCCCAATGAAAATCGCCGGATCGACCCGCGCATCGTTCAGGCTGACGTTCCAGTGCATGTGCGGCCCGGTCGCTCGACCTGTAGCGCCCACCTTGCCCACCACCGCGCCGCGCGCCAGTTGCTGGCCGTTCTGCACATCAATCTTCGACATATGGCAGAACATGCTGATGAAGCCCTGGCCGTGGTCGACGAACACGGTGTTGCCATTGAAGAAGTAGTTGCCGATCAGGATCACCTTGCCCGCTGCCGGAGTCTTGATCGGCGTGCCGGCCGGCACCGCGAAGTCCAGACCTGCGTGCGGATTACGCTCTTCACCGTTGAAGAAACGGCGCACGCCGAACTTGCTCGACAGCGGCCCGTTGACCGGTTTGTCCAGCAGCAGGTTGCTCGGCGTGTTCGGGCTGAAACTGCGGTAGGCCTTGATCTGTTCGGCCAGCTCGCCCTCGATACGCTTGAGGTTGGCCGGGTTCGGATTGACCTGCTGGGTGTTCTTCAGGGTGATGTGCTGTTCCGGGTATTTCTTGTTGCCGACACTGAAATTGAGGTTACGGCCACCACTGCTGATCTGCTGAATGCCGGGTTTGACGGTCAGCGGAATGCCGACAATCGCCAGCCAGTTATTCTGTTCCTTGACCACCAGCACCGGTTTGCCTTGATACGTGGCTTTCGGCGCTTGCGCAGCTGTCCCCAGATCGACGACCGCCACGCCGCCCGGCACCGGTTTGTTCAGCAGGCGGGTGATGTAACTGTCGGCGTGGGCGTTGAAGCTCAGGCACAGCAACAGCAGCGGAGCGAGAAAACGCGGCATGGATCAGTCCAGTAAAGAGAGAGTGACGGGCGTCAGGTGATTGTCCTCGACGCGCACTTGCAGTTCGCCTTCGCCCAGTCTGGCCTTAAGGCGCTGACCGGTGTGAGTTTGCGCGGCGTTGCGGATCGCGTTGCCGCGCTCATCCAGCAGAATGCTGTAGCCGCGACCAAGAGTCGCCAGCGGGCTGACCACGTGCAGGGTCTGCATCTGGCTTTGCAACTGCAGGCGACGGCGTTTCAGGCCTTCGTTGATCGCGCGAGGCAGGCGCTCGGCAAGACTGTCGAGGCGCTGGCGCAACAGGGCCAGTTGGCGTCCCGGATGTTGCCCGGCGAGGCGGGTTTCCAGGCGGATCAAGCGTTCGCGACGGGTATTGAGCTGGCGCTCGAAGGCGCGGCGCATGCGCATGTCCAGGTCATCCAGACGCTGTGCCTGCTGGCGCAAACGCTCGCCAGGATGGCGCAAGCGGCGGGTCATGCCTTCAAGGCGCAGGCGATCGCGCATCAGGCGGTCACGCATGCGCATCACCAGTCGGCGATGCAGGCTTTCGACCTGACGGATGAGGTGGCTGGAATCCGGGGCAAGCAGTTCAGCAGCGGCGGACGGTGTAGGGGCGCGCACGTCCGCCACGAAGTCACTGATCGACACATCGGTTTCATGGCCGACCGCGCTGACGATCGGCGTCACGCAGGCATCCACCGCCCGGGCCACGGCTTCTTCGTTGAAGCACCAGAGGTCTTCCAGCGAGCCGCCGCCACGGGCCAGGATCAGCGCGTCGAAGCCACGGGCATCCGCCAGTTTCAGGGCGCGGACGATCTGCGCGGTGGCTTCGCGGCCCTGAACGGCGGTGGGAATCAGCGTCAGTTGTACTTGCGGCGCGCGGCGGCGGAACACGCTGATAATGTCGCGGATTACCGCGCCGGTCGGCGAACTGATGATGCCGATGCGCTGCGGATGGGCCGGCAGCGGCACCTTGCGCTCGGCACTGAACAGGCCTTCGGCGCTGAGCTTTTCCTTCAGGGCATCGAAAGCAAGGCGCAGGGCACCGTCGCCGGCAGGCTCCACGGTGTCGAGGATCAGCTGATAGTCGCCACGCCCTTCGAACAGCGAGACCTTGCCGCGCACTTTGACCGCCAGGCCGTCCTTCAGCGCCTGACGCACCCGCGCCGCATTCTGCCGGAACAGTGCGCAACGCACCTGCGCGCCGCTGTCCTTGAGCGTGAAATACACGTGGCCGGACGCCGGGCGGGCGAGGTTGGAGATTTCGCCTTCGACCCAGATGTTGCTGAACACGTCTTCGAGCAACACCCGCGCGCGGCCGTTGAGCTGGCTGACGGTCAGGACTTCGCGGTCGAGGCCGAGTCTTGCAAAGGGATCTTTAATCATGGGGCGCAGTTTAAAGGCATTCGCCGGTGAATGTCTGGAGGAAGTGTTGCACCAGAGGTGTGGGATTTTGCCGAGATGCGAGGGCGACAGTGCTTTGGCAATCGCCGGTCAGCGGCAGAAATCTCACACCCGCAGGCGCGATGTCCTGCATCGATTTCGGCAGCAGAGCGATGCCGAAGCCGGCCTGGATCAACTGCAATTGCGTAGTCTTGCGCGACATCACCCGAGCAGCCTGGGGGAAGAAACCGTGACGCATGCACAGGTCGGCGCACAAATAACTCAGCCCGCCGCGCTGCGGATGCGGGATGGAGATGAACGCTTCGTCCTTCAATTGCGCCAGATCGACCGCCTCCGCCAACGCCAGTCGATGATCCGCCGGCACTGCAAGCAGCAAACGGTCGGTGTAGAGCGGCACAATCTGAATGCCCTCGCGCTGGCGCAGCACCGGCAGGCGCAGAAGGCCGATGTCGAGCCGGCCCTCGGCCAGTTCTTCAAGTTGCGCCTCCGAGGAGAGCGTGCCGATGTCCAGCGAAACCCCGGGTTGCTGCTCCAGATAAGTGCTCATGTCGCGCAACAACCGGCCACTGATCGGCACGGTACTCGAGTGGCACACTCGCAAAGTACCGCGCTGCCCTTGGCCAATTTCCGTGGCCAAAGTGCTGGCCTTGTTCAATTCATTCAGCAGGTTTCTCGCCCGGGGCAGGAGCGCTTCGCCAGCGGCGGTGAGCCGAGGCTGGCGCGCGGTGCGTTCGAACAGCGGCGTTTGCAGGCGGGTTTCCATGTCCTTGATCTGTCGGCTCAACGCTGACTGGGCAATGAACAGGCGCTCGGCCGCGGCACTGAAGCTGCCGCTCTCGGCGATTTCCACGAAGTAGCGCAATTGACGGGTTGAAAGCACGAGGCATGCCTTTTCGAGATGGCTTGGCGGTTTCGATGATATTAGTCGCAACCCTCGGCGCTGGCTAAAGTCATCGCAGGCTTATAAAGGAAGCGAGCGAATGAGCGTGGCGGGGTTGTTGAGCGAATGGTCGTGGGGCGCGCAGGGCTGGGTGGTGATCGGACTGGCCATCGCGCTGGCCTACATCGTGTTCGGGATTGCCGGTTTCGGCACGGCGCTGGTGGCGGGGCCGATTCTGATTCTGTTCATGCCGTTGTCGAAGATCGTGCCGTTGCTGGTGCTGCTGGATTTCGTCGCGGCGTTCGGCAATCTGCTGCCGTCGCGGCGGGATGTGGCGAAACCGGAGTTGCTGCGGCTGCTGCCGTGCATGGCGGTGGGCTGCACGCTGGGGGTGATTTTCCTGCTTAACCTCAAGTCCGATCTGCTGTTGCTGCTGATGGGGCTGTTCATCAGTGCCTACGCGGTTTATAGCTTGTGGATCAAGGCGCGACCGGCGCAGTTGTCCGCCGGGTGGGCATTGCCGATGGGTACGGTGGGCGGGCTGTTCGGAGCGTTGTTCGGCAGTGGCGGCTTTCTGTATGCGATCTACCTCAACAGCCGACTGCCCAAGGACGCGGCGCGGGCCACGCAAAGTGCGCTGATCAGTTGCAGCACGGTGGTGCGTTTGAGTCTGTTCACCATCGCCGGGGTGTATGCCGAGCTACCTTTGTTGATGCTAGCGCTGTGCCTGTTGCCGGCTATGGCGCTGGGGCTGTGGATTGGACGTCGACTGACCATGCGATTGTCCCGCGAAGCCTTCGTGCGGCTGGTGACCTGGCTGGTGCTGGCGAGCGGTCTGGCGCTGATCGGTCGATATTTAAGCACTTGACCGGATTGTCTCAGGGATTAAGCTGCCGGCCTTTAGGGCCTCTTCGCGGGCAAGCCCGCTCCCACAGATTTCTCAGATGGACACAGGATGTGTGAGCGAC
>NZ_JBQEQA010000015.1:64731-169117 GCF_052045815.1 Pseudomonas sp. 22085 | reverse complement strand
GTGAATACAAATTCTGTATCCGCTACAAATCCCTGTGGGAGCTGGCTTGCCAGCGATGGGGCCCGCTCCGACGACCGATGAATCAGGCGAACAACATCTGCCGCAACTCCACACAATCCTTCGCATGCCAGTCGGTCAACTCCGGCCATGGATTGTCCGGCAGGTTCACCAGCACCGTGTGCGCCCCCGCGGCACGACCGCAATCAAGATCAAACCGGTAATCACCGACCATCACCATCTCGTTAGCCGGCACTTGCCAGGCCTCGGCCAGTTTCAGTAGCCCCCCCGGATGCGGTTTTGGCTGTGCTTCATCGCGGCCCAGCACATCCTCCACCGCGAAGCAGTCGGCCAGGCCGATGGCCTCCAGCGTCACATGGGCCAGCTCCCGCGCATTGCGGGTAAGGATGCCGAGGCGATAACCCCGGGCGTGCAGGTCGCGCACCAGCTCCACGGCGCCGACCGCCGGGGTCGAGCCGAGCGCCAGATCCCGCTCATGTTCCAGCAGCCACGCGTGTTTCGCCGCTGCTTCCTCGGCAGGCAACGCCGCGAGGTGGGTGAGGATGTCATCCTCCGGCGGGATCGCCAGCGCCACGCGAATCGCCGCGAAGTCGTGCACGGCGACGGTCAGGGTGCCGTCCATGTCGAACACCCAGTGCCGCACCTCCGCCAGACTCATGCCCAGTCCTTGCGATGACGGATCAGGCCTTCCTGGGTCACCGACGCCACCAGTTGCCCGGCGCGGTTGAACACGCTGCCACGGGAGAACCCGCGAGAGTTGCCGGCCCATGGGCTGTCCATGGCGTAGAGCAACCAGTCATCGGCGCGCAGATCGTTGTGGAACCACAACGCGTGGTCGAGGCTGGCGACCTGCATGTCTTTCTGCCAGACCGATTTGCCGTGGGGCAGCATCGAGGTGGTCAGCAGACCGAAGTCCGAGGCGTAGGCCAGCAGATATTTGTGCAGCGCCGGGATGTCGGCCAACGCGCCATCGGCACGGAACCACACGTACTTGATCGGATCTGCCGGTTGCGGGTTATACGGGTCTTTTTCAGTGACCGGGCGCACTTCGATCGGCTTGGGGCACAACAGCTTTTCGCGCATGTGTTCCGGGATCAGGTGCGCGCGTTGCTGGGTCAGTTCCAGCTCCGACGGCAGGTTTTCCGGGCCGACCACTTGCGGCATCTGGCTCTGGTGTTCAAAGCCTTCTTCGTCGTACTGAAACGAAGCGCTGCAGGTAAAAATCGGGTGGCCTTTCTGGATCGCCGTCACGCGGCGGGTGCTGAAACTGCCGCCGTCGCGCACGCGGTCCACCGAGTAGACCACCGGTAACTTGGCATCGCCCGGACGCAGGAAATAACCGTGCATCGAATGCACATGACGCGCTTCTTCAACGGTCTGACTGGCCGCCGACAGCGACTGGCCGAGCACCTGGCCGCCGAACAACTGGCGAAATCCCAGATCCTGACTGCGACCACGGAACAGGTTTTCCTCGATCGGTTCGAGGGTCAGCAGATCCACCAGATCTTCCAACACTTGGCTCATTCAGACTCTCCTCACACAACGCTATGCCGCGCAGTCCTGGCTGCGACGGCCAATTCAGATTCTGGCGCGAGCCACTGATCGCGCCATTGTAAACGTCCGTGTCGGCTTAGCCATGCAAGGTCTGCAGCCATTGCTCCCGGGTGATGCGGTACAACACATGTCGACGCAGCGGATGGTCGACAGCCAGTTTCGGGTGATCAAAATCGTCGGCTGGATCGTGATGCATGCCGATCGCCTGCATGACTTTTTCCGACGGCAGATTGCTCTGCGCGGTGAAGGACACGATCTCCTTCAGGGCCAACCGGTCGAAACCGCAGCGCAGCGCGGTCCATGCCGCCTCGCTGGCATATCCCAGGCCCCAGTGTTCCTTGGCCAGCCGCCAGCCGATTTCCACCGCCGGGGTGAACGGCGCATCGAAGCCGACCACGCCGAGCCCGGTAAAACCGATGAACTCGCCGCTGTCCTTGCGCTCCAGCGCCCACAGGCCGTAACCGTGCTCGGCAAAATGCCCGCGTACCCGGCCGATCAGCGCGGCGCTTTCCAGCCGGCTCAAGGGCGCGGGGAAGTAGCGCATCACCTGCGGGTCGGCACACATTGCCGCGAACGCCGACAAATCTTCGTCCTGCCATTGGCGCATCAGCAGCCTTGCGCTTTCCAGCTCCAGTATCGGTTCCATCCCGCCCCTCCGCTTGATGCCGTCAGTCTACATCGCTGTTAGGCTTTGCACTCTTTCCTGCAGCCTTTATGAATAGTCCACCATGCCGTTGCCGCTGATCTACCACGAAGACTACAGCCCGGAATTTCCGGCGGATCACCGCTTTCCCATGGACAAGTTCCGCCTGCTGCGCGATCACCTGGTGGACAGCGGCCTGACCCGCGACGAAGACCTGCTGCGCCCTGAACTGTGCCCCGCCGACATTCTCGCCCTGGCCCATGACCGCAGTTATATCGAGCGCTACATGAGTGGCGAGTTGTCCCGCGAAGACCAGCGGCGCCTCGGTCTGCCGTGGAACGAAGCGCTGGCCCGGCGCACGGTGCGGGCGGTCGGCGGTTCGATTCTGGCGGCGGAAAAAGCCCTGGAACATGGCTTGGCCTGTCATCTCGCCGGCGGCACCCATCACGCCCATTACGATTACCCCGCCGGGTTCTGCATCTTCAATGACCTGGCGATCATCAGCCACTACCTGCTGCAAAGCGGCCGGGTGAACCGGGTACTGATCTTCGACTGCGACGTGCATCAGGGCGACGGCACTGCACGAATTCTGCACAACACCCCGGAAGCGATCACCGTTTCCCTGCACTGCGAGAAGAACTTTCCTGCACGCAAGGCCGAAAGCGACTGGGACATTCCGCTGCCCAACGGCATGGGCGACGCCGACTACTTGAAGGTTGTCGATGACGCGCTCAACTATCTGCTGCCGCTGTATCAGCCGGATCTGGTGCTGTACGACGCCGGCGTCGACGTGCACAAGGACGACGCCCTCGGTTATCTGCAACTGACCGACGAAGGCGTCGCCGCCCGCGATGAAAGCGTGATGCGCCACTGCCTGGGCCGCGACATCCCGGTGGTCGGGGTGATCGGCGGCGGTTACAGCAAGGATCGCCACGCCCTCGCCCGCCGCCACGGCATCCTGCATCACAGTGCGCAGCGCGTCTGGCAGTCATCGGGTTGTCATTGAGTTGTGCTGCGTTACCCACAATGGCTGTGGAACGGCCTGTGGATAACCTGAGCGAAAGGGACTACAGACCATGCTGAACATGGCCTGCAGCGCGCTGGTTGTTTTTTGATCAGGCCTGACGATGGCCGCTGCTGCTAGAATGCGCGGCTTATTCCGCCACGCTATTGCCGCTGCCATGACCCAGACTTCCGCCGCCCCTTCCGCTCACGTCGCCATCATCGGCGGTGGCCCCGCCGGCCTGATGGCCGCCGAAGTGCTGAGCCAGGGCGGAGTCCGCGTCGACCTGTACGACGGCATGCCCTCGGTGGGCCGCAAGTTCCTGCTGGCCGGGGTCGGCGGCATGAACATCACCCATTCCGAAGCCTGGCCGGCCTTCCTCTCGCGCTACGCCGAACGCGCCCCGAACATCGCCCCGCTGTTGCGCGCGTTCGACGCCGACGCACTGTGCCGCTGGATTCACGATCTGGGCATCGAAACCTTCGTCGGCAGCTCTGGCCGGGTGTTCCCCACCGACATGAAAGCCGCGCCATTGCTGCGCGCCTGGCTCAAGCGCCTGCGCGACAGCGGCGTGGTTATCCACACCCGTCACCGCTGGCTCGGCTGGGATGAAAACGGCGCGCTGCGCATCGACAGCCCGGAAGGCGAGAAAACCCTCAACCCCGACGCCACCTTGCTCGCCCTCGGCGGCGGTAGCTGGTCGCGGCTTGGTTCCGACGGCGCGTGGATGCTGCCGCTGGAGCAGCGCGGCGTAGGATTGGCGCCCTTGCAGCCAAGCAATTGCGGCTTCGAGGTGCAGGCCTGGAGCGAAGTGATGGTCAGCAAATTCGCCGGCGCGCCGCTGAAAAATATCGCCATCGGTTTGAACGACGATGTTCCGCGTCTGGGTGAATGCGTGATTACCGCGACCGGGATCGAGGGCAGTTTGATCTACGCGTTGTCGGCGCCGATACGTGAGGCGATCAATGTCCACGGTGCCGCGACCATTCACATCGACCTGCTGCCCGGCCGCCCTGTGGATAAATTGCAGGCGGCATTGAGCAAACCACGGGGTTCGCGCTCGATGGCCAAGCATCTGCACAGTCAGGTGGGGATTGATGGGGTGAAAGCGGCGTTGTTGCGGGAACTCACTGATGCCGCAACCTTCGCCGATCCGGCGCTGCTGGCCCGGGCGATCAAGGCCTTGCCGCTGACGCTGGTGAAAACCCGGCCGCTGGATGAGGCGATCAGCAGTGCCGGCGGGGTGACGTTCGAGGCGATGGATGAGCGGATGATGCTCAAGGCGTTGCCGGGGGTGTTTTGTGCGGGGGAAATGCTGGATTGGGAAGCGCCGACTGGGGGGTATTTGCTGACGGCGTGTTTTGCCAGTGGCCGGGCGGCCGGAGCTGGAATGCTGAAGTGGCTCAACAACAGCGGCAAGCTACAAGCCAAAAGCTAACGACAAACCGCCCTTGACTCGTAGCTTGCAGCTTGAAACTCGCCGCTGCCCTTATGGCTTACGCTTACGCGGCCCGGTATTGAACACCGGCACCTTGCGCACAGGCTTGATCGAAGGCTCCGGCGCCTGAGTCTCGCCGCTGTCCACCCACTTGCCCAGATTGCGCTTGCCACCGCCGCCACCGGAAGCCTTGGGCTTTTTCGGTTTCTTCGGCTTCTTGATCACCTGACCACTGGCATCGGTGTCCGGCACGCGGTGCTCGGGCACGAAATCCGGCTCAATCTCACGCTTCAATGTGCTGCGAGTCAGCATTTCAATCGCCGACAACATGTTCACTTCATCAGCGCACACCAGCGAAATCGCCTCACCGGTCGAACCCGCGCGGCCAGTCCGGCCGATACGGTGAATGTAATCCTCGGCAACGATCGGCAGATCAAAGTTGACCACCAGCGGCAGGTCTTCGATATCCAGACCACGGGCCGCCACGTCGGTGGCCACCAGAATCTGCACTTCGCTCAGTTTGAAACGATCCAGCGCCCGCTGCCGGGTCGCTTGCGGCTTGTCGCCGTGGATCCCGTCGGCGTTCACGCCCAGGCCCTGAAGTTTCTCGACCAGCGCGTCCACACCATTACGGGTCTTGGCAAACACCAGCACTTGCTTCCACTTGTTCTTGCGCATCAGGTGCACGAACAGTTCCGGCTTGCGCTTCTTGTCTACCGTCACCACCCACTGCTTGACGGTGTTGGCGGCCACGTTGCGCGGGCTGACTTCGATGCTCTGCGGATCGTTGAGCATCTGCCCGGCCAACAGGCGGATGTCATCGGAGAAGGTTGCGGAGAACAGCAACGTCTGACGTTTCTTCGGCAGCGCGCGGTAAATGTTCGCCAGCTCTTCGGAAAAGCCCAGGTCGAGCATGCGGTCGGCTTCGTCCAGCACCAGGGTTTGCAGCTGGTTGAACTTCAGCGCGTTCTGACGGAACAGGTCGAGCAGACGGCCCGGCGTCGCGACCAGCAGATCGACGCCGCCACGCAGCTTCATCATTTGCGGGTTGATGCTGACGCCGCCATACACTGCGTACGTGCGTAGCGGCAGATTTTCAGCGTACTGGCGCACGGCTTCGTGAACTTGCTCGGCCAGCTCGCGGGTCGGCACCAGAATCAGCGCGCGCACCGAGTTGGCGGTGACTTTCGGCCCTTCCATCGCCAGCAGTTGCAGCAGCGGCAAGGCAAAACCGGCGGTCTTGCCGGTGCCGGTCTGGGCCGCGGCCATCAGGTCGCGACCGGCCAGCACGGCCGGAATGGCTTGGGCCTGCACCGGCGTCGGGGTCTGGTAGCCGAGCTTCTCGAGGGAGCGCAGCAAGGGTTCGATCAGGCCAAGGGTGGCGAAAGTCATGGGAGTACCGTAGGAAAAATCAGAGCATGTGTGCGATGGCGCGCAGTTTACCCTAATTCGCACGCTGCTCCGTCGCTATGACCTTCGCTGCGGCAGCCGACTCGCTAACCACCGACGGCCGCGCCGGACGCCGCCACTGCGGCAGACTGATCAGCACCACCGCGCCAATGATCACCAGCATTGCCAGCGCTTCTTCGATGCCGATGGTCTCGCCGACAAACACGATCCCCAGCAACACCGCCACCGCCGGGTTGACGTAGGCATAACTGGTGGCTGCCGCCGGACGAACGTTTTTCAACAGATACATGTAAGCGTTGAAGGCGATGATCGAGCCGAAGAAGATCAGATACACCAGCGCCAGCCAGCCTTCCAGCGGCGGCATGGCCTGCAGGTGTTCACCGCTCGCCGCGCTGCCGATCAACAGCACCACGCCACCGACCAACATCTCCACGGCACTGGCCATCGCGCCCTGAGGCAACGGCAGATGTTTGCTCCACACCGAACCGAACGCCCAGCTCGCCGCCGCGAAAATCAGCAACGCCGCGCCCAGCGGACTCGATTGCAGGTTGGAGCCCATGTTGAGCATCGCGATACCGATAATCCCCATCACCACCCCGGCCCACTCCAGGCGGGTGTTGCGCGCCCCCCAGAGATAACCGCAGAGCAAAGTGAACAGCGGCACGGTCGCCACCGCCAGCGCAGCAACACCCGACGCCACGCCGCTGTGCTCGGCCAGCGTCACCGCGCCGTTGCCGAAGCTCAGCAACAAAATCCCGATGATCCCCGCCGCTTTCCACTGCGCCCAGGTCGGCGCCGGTGCCCCGCGCCAGCGCAGGAACGCGTACATCAGCGTGCCGGCAATCACGAAGCGCACACCGCCGAGCATCAGCGGCGGCCAGTATTCGACGCCGATGCGGATCACCAGATAGGTCGATCCCCAAATCACGTACAACGCAAAAAACGCAGCGATCAAGGGCAAGGAAAAACGGCGCAAGGCAGACATGGGCAGCTCGAAAAGTCAGACTCAGGGGATGGGTTATTCTAGAAAGGCCAACCGCTAAAAATAAGTTACAAAACCTGTTTATAGCGCCGGTACACTTTTGAAAACACGGAGATCGACGGCCAAAACCGCGATTTCGAAAGTCTGGCATTTTCAGGAGTCCGACCTTGGACAAATACGACCGCATGCTGCTCGGCGCCCTGCTCGAAAACGGTCGCGCGTCCTACGCCGACCTCGCCCGCAAAGTGAACCTCTCCGCCCCCGCCGTCGCCGAGCGCGTGGCCAAACTTGAGGCCAGCGGCGTCATCACCGGCTACTCGGCCAAAGTCGACATGGCCAAGCTCGGCCTGCCGATCCAGTGCGTCATCGAACTGCGCCTGAACCAGCACGGCAATCCGAAGGTGTACGACGAACTGATCAGAATTCCGCAACTGACCGAATGCCACCGCGTCACCGGCGACCCGTGCGTGATCATGCAGGCCGCCGTGGGCTCGATGACCGAGCTGGAAGAGCTGATCAACCGGGTGGCGAAATTCGGGTTCAGCAAAACGTCGATCGTGTTGTCGAGTGCGATAGAGAAGCGGGTGCCGTTGGGGCATATCGAAGGGAACGGAAAGTAACCTTCCCGTCCCGCTCGTTCCCACGCTCTGCGTGGGAATGCCTCAACGGACGCTCCGCGTTCGGCTTTGGAAGGGACGCGGAGCGTCCCGGGCTGCATTCCCACGCGGACGGTTCGACGCCTCGACGTGGGAACGATCAACAGGGAAATGTGTTTGCCTGAAAATCAGCGATAGCGTTGCAGGTGCTCGCCGACCTTGGCAGCCGGGACTTTCTGCAACTTGCACAGCAAGTCGTGCGATAGCTCCCGCACCCCATGCTTGCCCCGCAACTCATCCGCCAGATGCGCCAGCAAATTCGCCGCCATCTCCGCATCCGCCATCGCCCGGTGCGCCTGGCCGGTATGCGGCAACTGGGCAAACGTGGTGAGCGTACCGAGCTTGTGGTTCGGCGCCGCGGGCATCAAGCGCCGAGCCAGCAGCAGCGAGCAGGCAAAGTTCTGCAAACGGGTGCGTTTGATCCGGCCCAGTTCGAAGTCCCAGAACTTCTGGTCGAACGCGGCGTTGTGCGCCAGCAGGGGTGTGCAGCCGACGAATTCGTTGACTTCGTTCATCACCTTTTCCGCCGAAGGCGCGGTGCGCAGCATGGCGTTGCTGATGCCAGTGAGTTGTTCGATGAAGGCCGGGACGCGGACGCCGGCGTTCATCAGGCTCTGGTAACGCTCGACGATGCGGCCGTTTTCGAGCATGACCACGGCAATTTCCGTGGCCCGGCAGCTGCTGCTCGGCGAGATGCCGGTGGTTTCAAAGTCGATGACTGCAATGCGTTCCAAACCGGGTTCAACTCCGTTCAAATCAATTCTTGAGCAACGCTCAGTTTTTCAACAGCAGTGCGCCTTCGATCGGCACATAACGGCTGGCGGCGCGGATCAGCGAGTTGGCCGTCAGGCCGGGAACGCCGTAGGCCACCGCTTGCACGCCGTGTTTGTTGATGATGCGTTCGAGCAGCATGTCGAAGTCGCCGTCACCGGAGGCCAGGACGATTTCGTCGACGTGGTCGGCGGCGTCCATGATGTCGAGGGTGATGCCCACGTCCCAGTCGCCCTTGGCCGAGCCGTCACTGCGCTGGATGTAGGGTTTGAGTTTTACGGTGAAACCGAGGTTGCGCAGGATCTGCTGGAACTGCTGCTGTTTGCTGTCGCCCCGGTCGATCGCATAGGCGTAGGCCTCGACGATCTGCCCGTGCTGGCTGACATCCGCCCACAGCGCCGCGTAATTGAAGTGGCATCCATAGGCCTGACGCACGGTGTAGTAGAGGTTCTGCACATCGGCGAACACTGCGATTTTTTTCACCGGAGTTCCTGTGAGCGCTGACGCGCATGAGCCGGATCAGGCACCAGGCCCGAAAAAGGCGCTCAGTATGCCAGCCCGAAGGAAGGTTCCGCGAATAATCGGCCCGGGGCGATCAGGCGCCCCGGACGAATGGTGAATCAGACGAAGGAATCGTCGTCATCGAAGAACGATGAGTTGTCATCGCTGTAGTCGGTGTCGGTAAAGCCGCTCTGGTCATTACCGTAGGAGTCATTGTTGGCCATGCGCTGGTCATCGCCCCAGCCGTTGTTGCTCTGGTCGTTGACCTGGGCCGGCTCTTCCTTGATGACTTCGACGATTTCTTCCGGCTGCTGGTTGTGATGGAACAGGCTGCTGATGCCTTGCGCCAGCATCACGCCACCGGCCACACCGGCCGCCGTTTTCAGGGCGCCGCCGAGGAAGCTGCTGCCGGCTGCCGGGGCCGCTTGTTGCTGGCCATAACCCGGAGGTGGCGCGCCGAAGTTCTGTTGTGGCGCGGGCGCACCGAAGTTCTGCTGCGGTGCCGGCTCACGCCAGCCGCCGGTGGACGCCGGGGCGCTCTGGGTCGGCGCCGGGCGCGAGCTGCTGCCACCGAAGATGCTCGACAGGAAGCCACCACCGCTGGAGGCCGGCGGCGCGCTCTGCGCCTTGGCCGATTGCAGTTCGGCCTGCAATTGCTTGACCTGTTGAGTCAGTTGTTTGTTTTGTTCGTCGAGGCTCTTGAGGGCAGCCTCCTGCACCAGAATCGCCTGGGTCATGAAATAACCTGCGGCCGGCTGGCGCGTCAGGTGTTCCTTGATCCGCGCCTCGGCCTGGGCGTCGCGCGGGGCTGCCTCCGTTTCGGCCTGTTGCAGCCGGGAAAACAGTCCATCGATCAGGGTTTGTTCTTCGCTGTTCATGGCGACCTCGTAGATTGCCGGGGATAACGTTGCCCTCCTCCACGTCGGAGAAGGCGCACCTCTGTAATGGAGGCAGCAACAGAATGTTTCAATGACCTTTACCGAACGTTTACGTTTGCGCAGCGAAACGGATCATCGGTTAAAGTGGGCCACTGTTTTTGACCTGCGATACCGACTGATGAATGCCTTCGATGTGCTGCGCGACTCCCTGTATTTCTTCAAACGCAATCTGGGCCGGATCGTCCAGTTGTGTCTGCCGCTGGTGATTTTCGAAGCCGCGCTGCAACAGGTGGTCGACCATGCCAGCGACCCGGATGGTTACTCGGCCATCAGCGTGATCGTCGGCCTGCTGGTGTATCCGCTGTACACCGCCGCGCTGATTCTGTTTCTCGATGGCCGCACCCGTGGCGAATCCCCGCAAACCCTCGACCTGCTGGCAATGGCCGCTCGCCTGTGGCCGCGCTTCGCGGTGCTCACTGCGCTGAACACCTTGCTGATCCTGCTCGGGCTGTCGCTGTATTTCCTGCCGGGGCTGTGGCTGATGGTCACTCTGGCCTTCGGTGAATACCTGTTGGTGCTGCGCGGTTACGGTCCGTTGCAGGCGATGAAGGAGAGTCTGCGCCTGAGCCGTGGGCATTTTCTGCGGATTCTGGTGTGCATCCTGTGTGTGATGGGGCCGTTGTGGCTGCTCAAGGGCCTGACCCTGCAGGTTTATCCGGATCCACAGAATCCGTTGATCGCGGTGCTGATCGACAGCGGCCACAGCTTCCTGCAACTGTTCACCAGCGTGGTGCTGTTCCGCCTGTTCATGCTGATCAGCGAATTGCCCGACAAACGTGACGGAATAGTCTGACTGCACCGAGCTTGGGGTGATCGATGGGTCTCGGGTATGCTCGGGACCACTTCCGTATCGCTATAAGCCGAGCCATGACCCGTCTACTGCGCTACATCCTGTTGCCCGTACTGCTCGCCCTCGCCCTGATCGGCACGCTGATCTACAGCCTGACCTGGCGCCCCGACGCCCGGGAAACCCTGCCGGTCAGCTGCACCGGTCAACCGCCGACGCTGGTGCCCGGCCAGGCCCTGAAGGTCATGACCTGGAACGTGCAATACCTGGCCGGCAAGCGCTACGTGTTCTGGAATGACCTGGCGCAAGGCGACGACGAAGCCCCGACTCCGGAAGACATGGCCTTCAGCCTCGATGAGGTGGCGCGGGTGATCCGCGACGAACAGCCCGACGTGGTGCTGTTGCAGGAACTGGATGACGGCGCCAAGGCCAGCGACTATCAGAACCAGCTCAAGCTGTTGCAGGAGCGTCTGACCGACCTCTACCCGTGCAGCGCCCACGCCTTCGACTGGAAGGCCGATTTCGTCCCGGATCCGCACATCTTCGGCAGCGTCGGCCGGCAACTCGCCACCCTCAGCCGCTTCCGCATCGAACACGCCGAGCGCCTGCAATTGCCGGTGCAGCCGGCGAACCTCATCAGCCGTCAGTTCCAGCCGAAAGATGCCCTGCTCGCCACCACCCTGCCGCTCAGCGATGGCGGGCAACTGGTGGTGTTCAACACCCATCTGGATCGCGCCACCCAACCGGACGACACCTTGCAAGCGCAGGTGACAGCGGTGGCCAAGGTTCTCGACAAACACGAAAGCCACGGCACGCCGTGGCTCATCGGTGGCGACTTCAACCTGCTGCCGCTCGGCCAGTACCGGCGTCTGCCCACCGAGCAGCGCACGCCATACTCCGCCGACAGTGCGCTGCATGTGCTGTGGGACAAATACCCGATGATCCCGACCAACAACGAAGCCAGCGGCATCGACCGCGCCAAGTGGCTGACCCATTACCCCAACGACCCCGGCCTCAACGGCCCGGACCGCACGGTCGATTACCTGTTCTACAGTCCGAAGATCAAACGGGTCGAAGCCACGGTGCGGCAGGACGACACCTTGCGCATTTCCGATCATTTGCCGGTCATTGCGCGGTTCCTCCTGCCACCCAACTGACCTCAATGAGCCTCTTCGAGATCGTCGTGCAACAGCCCGAAGATCTGCCGCTTCATGTCGATGAACGAGCGCTCCATCACCATGTCCAGCGTGCGTGGGCGCTCGATCGGCACATCCAGAATCTGCTTGATCCGCCCAGGCCTGGCGCCCATCACGTACACCCGGTCGCCGAGCAGGATCGCCTCGTCGATGTCGTGAGTGACGAACAGCACGGTTTTCTTGCTGTTGCCCCACACCCGCAGTAATAGCTGCTGCATTTGCAGACGGGTCTGGCTGTCGAGGGCGCCGAAGGGTTCGTCCATCAGCAGGATCTGCGGATCGTTGGCCAATGCCCGGGCAATCGCCACCCGCTGCATCATGCCGCCGGACAGTTGCTTGGCGTAGTTGTCGGCAAATCCTGACAAGCCGACTTCGTGGACATAGTGATCGACAATTTCCTTGCGCCGCGCCGCCGGCATGCCCCGACGCTTGAGGCCGAATTCGACGTTCTGCCGCACCGTCAGCCACGGGAACAACGTGTAGCTCTGGAACACCATCCCGCGATCCGCGCCGGGACCCTGAACTTGCTGGCCGCCGACGTAGATTTCGCCGGAAGTCGGCTCGGCCAGGCCGGCGGTGAGGTACAGCAAGCTCGACTTGCCGCAGCCCGACGGCCCGACCAGCACCGCGAACTGCTGATCCGGCACCTCGAACGACACCTCTTCCAGCGCAGTGAATGTACCGCCACCGGGTTTGGTGTAGCGCAGGCTGACCTTGTCCACCTGCAACCTTGGCGCAGCGAGTGCCGGTGCAGCGACCGGCTCGATGAAACGACGGTTGGCAGCGGTTACTGAGCCCATGCGGCAATCCTCAAACGCAAGAAGCGGAACAGTTGATCGGTGACCAGGCCGAGCAGGCCGATGATCGCGATGGCGAGAAAAATCACATCGACTTGAAAGCCGCGCATGGCCTTGAGGCTCAAGTAACCGAGGCCACTGGAAGCGGCGACCAGTTCGGCGACCACCAGATAGGTCCAGGCCCAACCCATGGTCACCCGCAGGGTGTCGAGCACACCGGGCAGCGACGCCGGGGCGATCACATGCAGCACTGCGTCACGCCGGTTGGAGCCGAGGGTGTAGGAGGCGTTGATCAAGTCCTTGGAGATGCCTTTGGACACATCCGCGATCATCACCAGTTGCTGGAAGAACACGCCGAAAATGATCACCGACACCCGCTGCTCCAGACCGATACCGATCCACAGGATGAACAGCGGCACGAACGAGGTCACCGGCAGGTAGCGGATGAAATTGACCAGCGGTTCGAGGAACGCCTGGACGATGCGAAAGCTGCCCATCAGCAAACCCAGCGGCACCGCCACCAGCGACGACACGATGAAACCGACCATCACCACTTCGACACTGGCCCACACATGCTGGCCAAGGGTGCCGTCGCGGCTCAGGCGCACCGCGGCTTCAACCACCGCGCCCGGTGTGGGCAGGAACATCCCCGGCACGATGCCGCCGTAGGACAACCCGGCCCACAGGCCGACCAGCAACACCCAGGCCAGACCGCTGGCGCTCCACACCACCGGCACCGGCAAACCGGTCTTCGGCGTGATGCAGCGGCTCAGCCATGAATTGCGCTTGAACATGAGCAGTCTCCTAGAGCGGGCTGACGAAACGGTTATCCACCAGATCGTCGTTGCTGACGTTGTAGGGCTTGCCCTGCAATTCGCTGGCGGTTTCGTTGGCCAGTTTGATCAGCGGTGCGCTGTCACCCGGCTTGCCCGGCGAGCCAAGGAGTTTTTCGCTCATGGCCTGATCGTAGAAGCGCACGCCTTGCGCGGCGGCGGCCAGTTCCTTCGGATCGGACAGGTAACCGCCGACGCCCTTGGCCATGATTTCGTAGGCTTTCTGTGGATGGTCCTTGGTGAACTGCACTGCTTTGTAGAGGCCGGCGACCAGCGCCTTGACGTCCTCCGGCTGCTTCTCGATCACCGTGCAGTTGAGCGCCACCACATCGACGATCACCCCCGGCGTACTGCTGCTGTCGATCAGCACCTTGCCCTGCTGCTTGTCGCGCACCATCGACAGATGCGGCTCCCAGGTCACGGCGGCCGGCACACGACCGGCGATGAACGCGGTGGCGGCATCGTCAGCGGTCATGTTCTGCACGGTGATGTCGCTCATGCTCATGCCGTTCTTTTTCAGCAGGTACGAGAGCCAGAACTGCGAGGTCGACCCTTCGTTGACGGCCACGGCCTGGCCCTTGAGTTCTTGCAGGCTCTTCACGTTCTTGCCGACCAGCACGCCATCGCCGCCATGGCTGTCATCCAGCGCGGCCACGGCCTTGAAGCAGAACTGCGGGCGGTACTTCAGCACTTCGTCGATGGTCGAGGCCGAGCCGGACAATTGCCCGGACGCCTGGGCGGCCATGTACATCGACGCTTCTTCGACCACCGGCAATTCGACGGTCAGACCGTTTTCCTTGAAGTAGCCCAGATCCTGGGCCAGATACAGGGTGCCGTAACCGACCCACGTGGTGTGGCCGATCGACAAGGTGCCGGCCTGGGCGGCGGTGACGGTGAGGGCGGAAATCGCCAGAGGACCTGCAAGACGGGTAAACAAGGACTTGTTCATGGAGCACTCCCAACGCTGTTGATTTAGTTGTCATGGGCAGTACGCCCAGCCTCGTCGGCGCGGATGCACGCTGCGGTCTCTGCTGGACTCTGGCGGGCAATGCCTTGGCTGGCGAAATCGATGTTGACCCAGGCTTGGCGTCAGGAAAACGAGGAAATAGTTAGACGCGAACGATGAAAAAACTGGGTAGTGCGCACCGCGAAAGGGCGCGTCGGGCGGGGATGCCCGAGGTGGGTGCAGATTGGAAAAAAGTCTGGCGGAGATCGTTCCCACGTCGAGGCGTCGAACCGTCCGCGTGGGAATGCAGCCCGGGACGCTCTGCGTCCCATTCGAGAGCTGGAACGCGGAGCGTCCCTTGAGGCATTCCCACGCAGAGCGTGGGAACGATCAGGACACGGAACGAGCGATCTGGGGAGTTAGAGGCGACCGTATTCCTGCGCCGTACGATCAACCGCTTTCAGGGTCTTGCCCACCAGTTCGTCAATCTCTTCACGACTGGCAATCAACGCCGGCGCCATGATCATCCGCCCCAGTGTCGAGCGAATGATCACCCCCTCTTCAAAACCGATCGTACGGCAGCGCCAGGCAATGTCGTTCTCATTGGCAAAGCGCTTGCGCGTGGCCTTGTCTTCGGCCAGTTGCAACGCCGCGACCATGCCCGTGCCCTGGATATCGCCCACCAGCGGGTGATTGCCGAACACCTCGCGCAGGCACTGTTGCAGGTACGGGCCGATATCGTCCTTGACCCGCGTCACCACGCCTTCATCGCGCAGGGCCTTGAGGTTGGCAATCGCCACCGCCGCCGCCACCGGGTGCCCGGAATAGGTCAGGCCGTGCGCGAATACACCGCCCCGCTCCACCAGCACGTCGGCCATTTTCTTCGACAGGATCAGCCCGCCCATCGGGATGTATCCGGAGGTCAGGCCCTTGGCGATGGACAGGGTGTCCGGTTCGAAACCGAAGTACTCGTGAGCGAACCATTCGCCGGTGCGACCGAAGCCGCCGATCACTTCATCGGCGCACAGCAGCACGTCGTATTGGCGGCAGATGCGCTGGATTTCCGGCCAGTAGCTTTCCGGCGGAAAGATCATCCCGCCCGCGCCCTGGAACGGTTCGGCGATGAACCCGGCGACCTTGTCCGCGCCCAGTTCGAGGATCTTCGCTTCCAGTTGCTGCGCCGCCCGCAGGCCGAATTCAGCCGGCGTCAGGTTGCCTTCGTGAGCGAAGAAGTACGGCTCGTCGATGTGCGCGATGTCAGGAATCATCCCGCCCATTTCGTGCATGAATTTCATGCCGCCGAGGGCCGTCGCGGCCAGGGTCGAACCGTGATAGCCGTTCCAGCGGCCAATCATGATTTTCTTCTCGGGCTTGCCCAGCACCTGCCAGTAACGGCGCACGGTACGGATCAGCACCTCGTTGGCCTCGGAGCCGGAGTTGGTGTAGATCGCGTGGCTGTAGTGCCCCGGCAGCAGGCTGAACAGCAGCTCGGAGAGCTCGATCACCTGCGGGTGGGTGGTGTGGAAAAACATGTTGTAGTACGGCAACTGCTCCAGTTGCCGGCTCGCCGCCGCGTTCAGATCCTTGCGCCCGTAACCGAGGTTGGTGCACCACAGCCCGGACATGCCGTCGAGGTAACGCCGACCATCGTTGTCCCACAGGTGCAGGCGATCACCACGCACCATCACCCGTGGGCCTTCGTCGTTGAGGGCCTTCTGGTCGACGAACGCATGAATGTGGTGCGCTGCATCGGCGGCCTGGTAGTCGCGGGTTTCACGTGAGGTGGTCATCGCCGGATCTCCTTTCTTGTTGTGAGCGGCTGTCATGAGCGCAGTTGAAACCAGGTGGTTTTCAACTGGGTGTATTTGTCGAACGAGTGCAGCGACAGATCGCGGCCGAAACCCGATTGCTTGCCGCCGCCGAAGGGCACGGTCACGTCCAGCGCATCGACGCTGTTGACTGACACCGTACCGGCTCGCAATTGCCGCGCCACCCGGTGCGCGCGGTGCAGATCATCGGTCCACAGCGAGGCCGCCAGACCGTAGACGCTGTCGTTGGCCAGTTGCAAGGCGTGGGCCTCATCATCGAACGGCATCACCGCCAGCACCGGGCCGAACACTTCTTCGCGAAACAGGGTCATGTGCGGCTGCACGTCGGTGAAAATCGTTGGCTGAATGAAGTTGTCCGAGCCGTTGAAACTCAGTTGCCGCCCGCCGCAGACGCGGGTCGCGCCTTCGCGCTCGGCTTGATGGATGAAACGAAGGATGCTTTGGGTCTGACGGGTGTCGACGATCGCCCCGGCCGCACTTGCCGGGTCCAGCGGATTCCCCGGTTGCCAGCGCTCGGCCTGGGCCTTCAGCCGTTCAACGAACTCGTCATGAATCGAGCGTTCCACCAGCAACCGCGAGTTGGCCGAGCAGACTTCGCCCTGATTGAAGAAGATCCCGAACGCGGCTTTCTGCGCCGCCAGATCCAGATCCTGGCAGTCGGCGAACACCAGATTGGCGCTCTTGCCGCCGCATTCCAGCCACACCTGTTTGAGGTTCGACTGCGCGGAGTACTGCATGAAATATTTGCCGACCTGGGTCGAGCCGGTGAACACCAGGCAATCGACATCCGGGTGCAGGCCCAGGGCTTTACCGGTTTGTTCGCCGAGCCCCGGCAGCACGTTCAGCACGCCGGCCGGCAGCCCGGCTTCCAACGCCAGCTCAGCCAGACGCAACGCGGAAAACGGCGATTGTTCGGCGGGTTTGAGGATTACCGAGTTGCCCGCCGCCAGCGCCGGGGCGAGTTTCCACGCGGCCATGTCCAGCGGGAAATTCCAAGGCACCACGGCGGCGACCACGCCCAGCGCTTCGCGGGTGATGGTCGCCAGCACGTTCGACGCGCTCGGCGCAACCTGATCGTAGAGCTTGTCGAGGCTTTCGGCATACCAGCGGAACACCCCGGCGGCGCCCGGCACGTCGATGTTGTAAGCGTCCATCACCGGTTTGCCCATGTTCAGCGAATCGAGCAACGCCAGCTCTTCGCGATTGGCCAGAATCAGATCCGCCAGCCGCAGCAGCACTTGCTTGCGCTCGGTCGGTGAACGCCCGGCCCAAGTGCCAGCTTCAAACACCTGCCGCGCATTCTGCACCGCCGCATCGACATCCTCTTCACCGCAAGCGGCGACGTTTGCCAGCAGTTGGCCGGTGGCCGGGTCAATCGCGGCAAATGTCTGTCCCGACTGCGCCGCACGCAATTTTCCGTCGATCACGGCCTGGTACGGATAGCTCAATTCAGCGGCCTTGCGCTGCCAGTCTGCAAGCTCGAACACGGTGGTTGCTCCTTGGACCTTTATTCTTCTGAGAACAGTGTGGGGTCGATAGTCGCTCAGGCCCGTGCGCGCTAAAACCAGTAAAAATGTCTTCGCAGACAATAAAAAAGGTAACCAGCCGAGGGCCCCTTCACGCGCGTATGGGGCTATTGTTCAGGGACAAAAAAACCGCCGACAGAACGGAGGCCGGCGGCGTACAAATTGCTTGGATGTGCAATCCGTTCGCTTTGAGGTTCACCGTGGCCGCTTACAACCTGCGTCAGTTGAAATACTTCATCACCACCGTCGAATGCGGCAGCGTCGCCGAAGCGTCGCGCAAGCTGTACATCGCGCAACCGGCAATTTCCACGGCGATCAAGGGGCTGGAAGACAGCTTCGGCGTGCAACTGCTGATCCGCCATCACGCTCAGGGCGTGTCCCTGACACCGAGCGGCGCACGGTTCTTTCGCAAGGCCCAGGAACTGCTGCGCATGGCCAAAGAGTTCGAACAGAACGCCCTCGCCGACAACGACGTGGTGGCCGGGCAGATCGATATCGGCTGTTTTGAAACGGTCGCGCCGCTGTACCTGCCGCAACTGATTGCCGGCTTCTCGGCGCTGTATCCGGGGGTGAAGATCCGCATCCGCGACGGCGAACAACAGGAACTGGTGCAAGGCCTGACTTCGGGTACCTTCGACCTGGCAATCCTGTACAAGCACGACCTCGACGCCACCATCGAAACCGAACCCTTGATGCCGGCCCAACGGCCTTACGCCCTGCTCCCGGCGGATCACCGCTTCGCCCAGCTCAAGCAGGTTTCGCTGCGGGACTTGTGCCTGGAACCGATGATCCTTTTGGACGTGCAACCGAGCCGCACCTACTTCGTCAGCCTGTTCGAAGAACTCGGGCTGTCGCCACGCATCGAGTTCAGCTCGCCCTCGATCGAAATGGTGCGCGGCATGGTCGGCCAGGGCTTCGGCTTCTCGATCCTGGTGACCCGCCCGCACTCGGAATGCACCTACGACGGCAAGAAAGTCGTGTGCGTGGACATCGTCGAAGATGTCACCGGTTCAGGACTGGTAGCGGCATGGCTCAAACGCGGGCAACTGACCAAACCGGCGCAGTTGTTTGCCGATTATTGTCGGGAGCAGCTGACCGCGAAGGCCAGTCGCTGACCCTTATGTACCGCGCGGCTTGGCCCGCGCGGTGGCTTCGGCCACCAGCGGATCATCCGGCCAGTAATGTTTCGGATACCGTCCCTTCAAATCCTTCTTCACCTCGGCATAAGTGCTGCGCCAGAAGTTGGCCAGATCCTGCGTGACCTGCACCGGACGCCGTGCGGGCGACAGCAGGTGCAGCTTGACCACTTGCCGGCCGCCGGCGATGCGCGGTGTGTCGGCGAGGCCAAACAGCTCCTGCAAGCGCACGGCGAGAATCGGTGGTTGCTCGCTGTAGTCGAGGCGAATCGACGAGCCCGACGGCACGCTCAGGTGATGCGGTGCCTGTTCGTCAAGCTGTTGCGGCAGCGGCCATGGCAACAGATTACGGACGATGCTCGACAGGTCGAGGTTGGCGAAATGGCTGAGGCGCGAGACCTTGCCCAGGTACGGCATCAGCCAGTCTTCAAGGGTTTTCAGCAGCGTGGCGTCGCTGACATCCGGCCATTGGCTGTCGCCCTTGGCGTCCAGGTCGAGCTGACGCAGCAACGCGACTCGCGCCTGCCACTGGCGCAGTTCCGGGGTCCACGGCAGCAGCTCCAGCCCCTTGCGCCGCACCAGATTGACCAGCGCCTGACTGCGGGCGTTTTCGTCGAGACCGGTCAGCGGCTCGCGGCTGAGGATCAGTTCGCCAACCTTGCGCTGACGCTCGGCGCGCAGCACGCCTTCGCGCTCGTCCCAGTCCAGTTGATCGACGTTGTGCACTTGTTCGGCCAGCACCGAATCGAACAGCGCCGGATCGAAATCTGCCGCCAGATAAATCCGTTCCTCACGCTGGCCCTGACGGCTGCCAAGGTCGGCGATCACGATCCACGGTTCTTTCATCAGGCTGTCGGCTTCGGCGAACAGCGCCGCACGGCCGTTGGCCAAACGATATTCGGCACCACCGGCACGCCGCTGCTGAGCGACGCGGTCCGGGTAGGCCAGCGCCAACAGGGCGCCGAGCCAGCGCGGGTGATCCGGGTCGGCGACCGGTTCGCTCGGTTGCCCACGCAGGTAGCCGCGATATTGCCGCGACAGTTGCCGGGCGCGCTGCACGCCGCCCTGAGCACCACGTGCCGCGCGTTCTTCGCCGGACAGCAACACCAGACGACTGTGCAGATCCGCCCCCGCACCGCGCAAAATGTCGCGTTCACCGAGTAGCGCTGCAACATCGCATGCCATGTTCGCCAGACCCAGCGCCTGACCGCGCAACAGCAAATGAGCGATGCGCGGGTGCGCCGGCAATTCAGCCATGGCCTGCCCGTGACGGTTGAGGCTTTCACCGTCCAGTGCACCGAGGCGCTGCAACAGGTCCTGAGCCTGTGCATAAGCAGCGGCCGGCGGCACGTCCAGCCAGATCAGATCACTCGGCGCCACGCCCCAGCGTCCGAGTTGCAAGGCAAGTCCCGCAAGATCCGCCGACAGAATTTCCGCACTGCCATAAGCTGCCAATTGTTCATGCTGATCCTGCGACCACAGGCGATAACACACGCCCGGTTCCAGACGCCCCGCCCGGCCCGCGCGCTGGGTGGCACTGGCTTTGGAGATGCGCTGAGTATCGAGGCGGGTCATGCCGCTGCCCGGATCGAAACGCGGCACTCGCGCCAGCCCGGCGTCGATCACCACACGCACGCCGTTGATGGTCAGGCTGGTCTCGGCGATGTTGGTGGCCAGCACCACTTTGCGCTGGCCTGCCGGCGCCGGGTCGATGGCGGCACGCTGGGCATTCAGGTCGAGTTCGCCGTGCAACGGGCAGAGCAACACGTCGCTGCGCTCACCGATGGCGTCCGCCAGTTGTTGATGGACACGTCGGATTTCCGCCTGCCCCGGCAGGAACACCAGCAGGCTGCCGGTTTCATCGTGCAGCGCTTCGAGCACCGTTTGCGTGACGCGTTGATCAATGTATTCGCCGGGCTGGAACGGCCGGCCCCAGCGCATCGTCACCGGGAACATCCGGCCCTCGCTGCGCAGGATTGGCGCGTCGTCGAGCAGCCCGGCCAGGCGTTCGCCTTCAAGGGTGGCGGACATCAGCAGAATCTTCAGCGGTTGTTCAGCTCGAAACAGCTCGCGACCGTTCAGACTGAGGGCCAGCGCCAGATCGGCGTCGAGGCTGCGTTCGTGAAATTCGTCGAAGATCAGCAGGCCCACGCCTTCCAGCGCCGGGTCGTCCTGCAAACGCCGGGTGAGAATGCCTTCGGTGACCACTTCGATGCGCGTATTGGGGCCGACCTTGCTGTCGAGACGAATGCGATAACCGACGGTTTCACCGACCTTCTCGCCCAGCTCGCTGGCCAGCCGTTCCGCCGCTGCGCGCGCGGCCAGTCGACGCGGTTCGAGCATGAGAATGGTCTGCCCGTTCAGCCATGCTTCATTGAGCAGGGCCAAGGGCACGCGGGTGGTTTTACCGGCGCCGGGTGGTGCTTCGAGCACGGCTTCGTGGCGTGTCGCCAACGCTTCACGCAGGGCGGGTAAAACTTCGTCGATCGGCAAAGAAATCATGCTGGCTCCCCAGGGCGTGCCCACAGTAAATTGCGAGTCGCGTTAAAGCTGTGAGCGTGCCAGGCAAGGCGCGGGACGCAGGTAAGGGTCGTTTCCTTACCAAGTCCCGCAACGCAGCATGGCGCGCTCACAGCTTTAGCCCGGAGGGCCGAACCCCGAGAGAATTCGGTAGCCATCACGCGGTATGGATCTGGAGAAAACAACTTCAATCCTCAACGTATTTCGATAGGGGTGAGACGGGGCCGCAATTTACTGTGGGCACGCCCTGCCGCCGCGAGTATAACGGCGAACTGCTGAGCGTTCGTCAGGGTCTTAACTTCACACGATGACGCTTCGTTAACAGATGACTCAGGAGATTCCCATGCGCTTACCTTTTCGCCTGATCGGCGGTGTACTGGTTACCACCCTGCTCACTCAGATCACCGCGTGCGGTTCGATTTTCTATCCCGACCGGCGCGGCCAGATCGACGGCAAGATCGACCCGGCGATCGCCGTGCTCGATGCCGTGGGCCTGTTGTTCTATATCCTTCCCGGCGTGATTGCGTTTGCCGTGGACTTCGCCACCGGCGCGATCTACTTCGAACCGGGCCACACGGCGCAGGTCGATCCGGCCAGGCTCAAGCAAGCCATTGGCCCGGACGGCCAGGTCGATAACCTGAAGTTGCAGGCTATTCTCGAAACCGAGCTGGGCCGCAATCTGCCGCTGGACGACCCGCGCCTGATCCAGCACAAAGGCAGCACCCAGCAACTGGCGATGTTCGGCCTGCAACCTGCCGCATAAGGAATTGACGCACCCATGACCACAAGCCCCGAACACGCCCGCCTGCTGCGGCTGGCGACCCGCGCCTCGGTGGCGGTGGCCTGTACGCTGATCATCGCCAAAGCCATCGCCTGGTGGCTGAGCGGTTCGGTGAGCATGCTCGCCGGCCTCACCGACTCGGCCCTCGATGGCGTCACTTCGTTGCTCAATCTGCTGGCGGTGCATTACGCGTTGCGCCCGGCGGATGACGATCATCGTTATGGCCACGGCAAGGCCGAGTCCTTGGCGGGCATGGCGCAGGCGCTGTTCATTGGCGGCAGTGCGGTGCTGATCGCGTTTCAGGCTTATGAGCGCCTGAAAAATCCCGAGCCGCTTGGTGCGCCATGGCTGAGCATCGGGGTGATCGTGTTTTCCCTGGTGCTGACGGCGGCGCTGCTGATGTTGCAGCATCGGGTCATCAAGCAGACCGGCTCCAACGCCGTGCGGGCGGATTCGCTGCATTACCGTTCGGACCTGTTGCTCAACGGCAGCATTCTGATTGCGCTGGTGTTGGCCGGATTGGGTTTCGAGCAACTGGATGCTTGGTTTGGTCTGGGGATCGCGGCATACATTCTGTGGAGCGCAATCCAGATCGCCCGGGAAAGCTTTTCGGTGCTGATGGATGAAGAACTGCCGGCGGATGTCAGTCAGCACATGCTCGAACTGGCGTGCGGCGTGCCGGGCGTATTGGGCGCGCATGATTTGCGTACGCGGATTTCCGGCAATCACTGGTTCGTGCAGTTGCACCTGGAATTGCCGGGGGAGCTGACGCTGTCAGTCGCCCACGGCATCAGCGATCAGGCGGCGGATGCCATTCACAAAGCCTACCCACGGGCCGAAGTGCTGGTTCACGCCGACCCGCAGGAAGTGGTCAAAGCCGCTCGGGCTCAGTAGTTGACCTGATAACCGCGACTGCTCAGGCAATTGCCCTGGGCCTGGCGGTAGGCCTGCACCACTTCGGGCGCCGGTTGATAAGTCGCGGTGCGCGGATTGAAGCCGCTCTGCTGCACCGCGTACTGATAGCACTCGTAACCATCGCGCTGAACCTGCTCCGGTGACTGACCGTTGGCCGGATACGCCTCCACGTCATAACCATTGCCGGTCGGCTGCGGTGGCTGCTGTACCGGCGGCTCGACCACCACGTAATCCTGCGTTGCTTCCTGATAGGCGTAGTACGAACCGGCGGCGAGGAACAGCAGCGAACCGCCGATCCACACTTCACGGGCGTAATCCGGCAGGTACTGGATGCGAATCCCGCGTGGCGGCTGAACCACGATGTAGCGCGGGCCTTGCGGGCGATACCAGTAGCCGCCGGAGTAGAAATAGTCCTGGCCGCGATACGGCACGCGGTAGTCACGATCCGGGAAACGATCGATCACATGGCCCGGCCGGTATTGCGGGCCGGGGCCCCAGCCGTTGCCATGCCCATCCGGGCGACCCGGCCAGCGGTTGTCGTTGGGGCGGTTGCCGGTCTGCCAGTTCTGGTGATAACCATTCTGCGGGCGCTCGTCGCGGTAGTAACCCTGACGCGGTTCCTGGGTCTGGCGCACGGTGTCGGGGCGCGGCTGGATCGGCAGATCGTTGGCCGGCAATTGCGGCGGCGGTGGCGGCTGGCGCACCGGGTTGGGGTTATAGGCCGGACGTGGCTGGTTCTGGTTCTGCCACTGGCCGTTGTTCGGTTGGCCGTGATTCTGCTGCCCGTTGTGCTCGAACTGGCGGCTGTTGTCGCCACGAATGATGTCGTTGTTCTGCCGCTGCGGATTGTTCTGGCCGCGCTGCTGATCACCGCCGCCATGCCCCTGATTGTTGCCCTGATGCTCCGGCCCGCGTCCGCCGCCGTCGGGGCCGCGATTCTGCGGCTCATCCGCCAGCGCTTGCGCACCGACACTCATACACAGCAAACCAACACTGGCCAGACGCCAGATGCGCGACTTCATGAAATTCCTCACTGCGCACTAGCGCCTGAAATTAAGAGGGCTTGTAGCTAAGACCGGGGATGGGCACACCGGGTTCTGCTACAGGTTATCAGTCACGTCATTTATTTATTGAGCGAGAGGGGCCAAATCGCGGGCAAGAAAAAAGGGAGACCCGTCGGCCTCCCTTCTAGAGAACTTCGTCCTGGCTCGACGCTTTTGACGTCGGCTCACCTCACGCCGTCTTCTGGACAGTGTGCAGCTCGGGGGCCGGCACGACCCCGGTGGGGGTGGCGGCCGCGGCGGGCCGGATTGGGCGGGCCGCATTGGACTGTGTTACCGAGCAGTGATTCTGGTGATAAGAATAGGCCCGGAGCCGCGACAGATGATTGCGAAGATTGCTCAAATAAACATCACTTGCGCAATTTTTAACCCTGGATAGATAATCCGCCGCAATAGTTAAGACAAAGGACCGTTTGATGAGCAAACTCGACCGTTACGACCTGAGTATTTTGGCGGAATTGCAGCGCGACGCCCGCATCTCCAACCAGGAACTGGCCGAGCGCATCGGTCTGTCGCCCTCCCCGTGCTCGCGCCGGGTCAAGCAACTGGAGGACGACGGTTACATCTCCCGTCAGGTCGCCCTGCTCGATCGCAAGATGCTTGGCCTGAGCCTGACCGCCTACGTGCTGATCGGCATGGACCGGCACACGCCGGAGCGTTTCGAGAATTTCGAAGCGGCGATCCGCACCTTGCCGCAGGTGCTGGAATGCAGCCTGGTGACCGGCGTGGATGCCGACTATCAGCTGAAAGTGGTGGTGCCGGACATGGATCATTATCAGAAGCTGCTGCTGGGGCATCTGACCCGGATCGAAGGCGTGACCAGCGTGCGCTCAAGCTTTGTGTTGAATCAGGTGCTCAACAGCACTGAATTGCCGCTGACTCATCTGCGCAGCTGAAATCGACGAATGACTGCGGCACACCGACGCAGGTCAATGCTGCGTCGTTCGCCGCTGGCGTATACTCCCGGCCGCCCTTTCAGCCGCGTAGCGCCGGAGATGCCCGATGGATCCAGCAGTATTTGAAGAATGGATGATGACCGGTCTGGTCAGCATCCTGATCATTTTCATGGGTTTCATCGTCTGGGATCTGGCGAAGAAGTCCAAGGCCGGGCGCTTTGGCTCGTTCATTCTGTTCTTCGTGCTGGGCCTGGGCGTGGCCGCGTTCATCATCAAGAGCGTGGTGATAGGCCTGATCGAGTCCGGCGCCTTATAAGCGCGCCGGCACTTCTTTCCACTGGCCCTGATCGAGCCCTTCGATCGTCCAGTCACCAATCCTGACCCGCACCAGCCGCAACGTCGGCAGCCCGACCGCCGCCGTCATCCGCCGCACCTGGCGGTTGCGCCCTTCGCGAATCACCAGTTCCAGCCAGGTGGTCGGAATGGTTGCGCGAAAGCGCACCGGCGGATTGCGCGGCCACAGCTCGGGCTCATCCAGTTGCCGCGCTTGCGCGGGCAAGGTCATGCCGTCATTCAATTCGATGCCGTCGCGCAGACGCTGCAACTGCTCGGCCGTCGGCACGCCTTCGACCTGCACCCAATAGGTTTTCGCCAGCTTGTGCTTGGGGTCGGCGATCCGCGCCTGCAACTGGCCGTCGTTGGTCAGCAGCAGTAAACCTTCGCTGTCGCGGTCCAGCCGTCCGGCCGGATAAATGCCCGGAACGTCGATGTAATCCTTGAGCGTCGCCCGCCCTTCGCCGTCGCTGAATTGCGTCAGCACATCGAACGGTTTGTTGAACAGGATCAGCTTCGGCTCAGCGGGCGGTGCCTTGGCGACACGGCGCGGGGCTGAAGAAGCTGGCTTCGCGCCGGGGCGGCGGGAAGGTGGACGTTGGGGACGGGACATGGCGAAAAGAACATCTAACGGTCGGGGCTGCTAATGCTAGTGCCCCGACCGCCAAATGACCACGACAAACCGTTAGCGGAACGGCGGTTCGTCGAAGCTGCGCAGTTTGCGCGAGTGCAGCGAATTGAGTTCGGTGCGCAGCAGATCCACTGCTTCGATACCGATCTTCAAATGCTGGCTGACCGCACGTTCGTAGAACGCGTTGGCCGAACCCGGCAGCTTGATTTCACTGTGCAGCGGCTTGTCCGAAACGCACAGCAACGTGCCGTACGGCACCCGCAGGCGATATCCCTGGGCGGCGATGGTGCCGCTTTCCATGTCCACGGCCACGGCGCGGGACAGGTTGATCAGCGGTCGTTCCTGAGCCCAGCGCAATTCCCAGTTACGGTCATCGTAGGTCAGCACAGTGCCGGTGCGCAGGCGCTTCTTCAGCTCTTCGCCTTTTTCCCCGGTGATGTTGGCCGCCGCTTGTTGCAGCGCCAGTTGCACCTCGGCCAGGGCCGGGATCGGAATGTTCGGCGGCACTACGCGGTCGAGAATCCCGTCGCGACGCATGTAAGCGTGGGCCAGCACGTAGTCGCCGATGGTCTGCGACTGACGCAGGCCGCCGCAGTGACCGATCATCAGCCAGCAATGCGGACGCAACACGGCCAGGTGGTCGGTGATGTTCTTGGCGTTGGACGGGCCGACACCGATGTTGATCAGGGTCACGCCGTGGCCATCGCTGGCGATCAGGTGATAGGCCGGCATCTGGTAGCGGTGCCAGACCACGCCGGCGGCAATCGCCGAGGCTTCGCCGTGATCCATGCCTTTTTCGATGATCACGTTGCCCGGCAACACCATGCGCACGAAACGCGGGTCGCGGCGCAGTTGTTCCAGACCATGGACGATGAACTGGTCGACGTAACGGTGGTAGTTGGTCAACAGAATCCACGGCTGCACATGGCGCCAGTCGCTGCCGGTGTAATGCACCAGACGGCGCAGCGAAAAATCGACGCGGGCCGCATCGAACAGCGCCAGCGGCAGCGGATCGGTATTTTCCCAGTCGTAGAGGCCATCGGCGATTCCATCGGTGGCGGCGGACAGGTCGGTACTCGGAAACACCCGCGCCAGTACCGCAGCGGTGACGCCGGAGCCGGCCAGTTCATCGCCCTGCTCGACCACGTACGGGTACGGAATGTTCTGCTCGCTGACCCCGACTTCGACGGTCACGGTGAAGTCATGCATCAGCGGCGTGAGCTGCTCGAGCAGGTATTTGCGAAACGCCGCCGGGTGGGTGACGGTCACGCTGTAGGTGCCCGGCAACTGCACCTTGGCGTAGGCGCGGGTGGTCTGCGGGACTTCGCCCTGGCAGTGGTAGGTCAGACGCAGTTCGGGATAACGGAACAGGGCACGTTGCTCGGCGTCGGGCTCGACGCGATCCTTGAGATAACGCTTGAGCGCCGAGTTCAGCGCCGTGGTGGCCCGCTCATGCAGCTCGGCGAGACGATCCACGGCCTGTTCGGCGGTTTGAACGACAATAAACGCTTCGGTCACGATCAGCTTCCTGTGTTCTGACTTGCAGAGCTTCATCTTGCCTGCATCGTGGCGTCACGGAAACAGTGGCGTTGTGGGTTCACCCTAATCTTTCAAACAATGAAGATCCCTGTGGGAGCGGGCTTGCCCGCGATGAGGCCATCACATTCAACATCAAAGTTGACTGACAGGCCGTCATCGCTGGCAAGCCAGCTCCCACAGGGTTTTGTTGTGTCCGGGCGATCTGGATCAGAAACCTTGCGGCGTAGAGCGGGCAACGATGGCTTCGACATCCAGCCCGCGCGGCAACGCGCCGTAGACCCGCCCGCCACCGTTCAGGCGACTGGCGATAAAAGCATCGCTGACCGCCGAATTCCCGGCCTCCAGCAGCAGCTTCGCTTGCAGTCCCAAAGCGATGTCTTCGGTCAGTTGCCGAGCGCGGTACTGAATGTCACTGGTGTCCTTGAACTGCGCCTGCAATTGCTGAATGTGCGCGGCCAGTCGCTTGTCGCCATGACCGTCGCCCAACTCGCTGAACAACACATCGAGCACGCCCGGCTCTTTCGACAAGGCGCGCAACACGTCGAGGCATTGCACATTGCCGGAGCCTTCCCACGTCGAGTTCACCGGCGCCTCGCGGTACAGCCGCGGCAGGATGCTCTCCTCGACATAGCCAGCACCGCCCATGCATTCGGCGGCTTCGTTGATCATTCCCGGCGCACGTTTGCAGATCCAGTATTTGCCCACCGCTGTCACCAGTCGGGCGAACTGCGCTTCATGGCGGTCATCGAGATGATCCAGCGCCTTGCCCATGCGCAGGCTCAGGGCCAGCGCGGCTTCGCTTTCCAGCGCCAGATCGGCCAGCACGTTCTGCATCAGCGGTTGTTCGCTGAGCAGTTTGCCACCGACCTTGCGATGGGCGCAGTGATGGCTGGCCTGGGTCAGCGCCTGACGCATCAGCGAGCTGGAGCCGACCATGCAATCGAAACGGGTCATGGCCACCATCTCGATAATGGTCGGCACACCGCGCCCTTCCTCACCGACCATCCACGCCAGCGCACCACGGAACTCCACTTCGCTGGAAGCGTTGGACTGGTTGCCGAGTTTGTTCTTCAGACGCTGGATGTAGAACTGGTTGCGCGTGTCGTCCGGGCGATGGCGCGGCAGCAGAAAGCAACTCAAACCCTTGTCGGTCTGTGCCAGCGTCAAAAACGCATCGCACATTGGCGCCGAACAGAACCACTTGTGGCCCACCAATTCATAGGCCTGGCCCGGGCCGCTGGCGCCGACCGGATAAGCCTTGGTGGTGTTGGCGCGCACGTCGGTGCCGCCCTGTTTCTCGGTCATCGCCATGCCGATGGTGACGCCGGCCTTGTGGGCCATGCCGACATTGCGCGGGTCGTATTCGGTGGCGAGGATTTTCGGCAGCCATTGCTCGGCCAGATTCGGCTGCAAACGCATCGCCGGCACGCTGGCGAAGGTCATGGTCAACGGGCAACCACTGCCGGCCTCGGCCTGACTGTGCAGATAGCTCATGGATGCGCGGGCGACATGGGCGCCGTCCTGTGGATGAGCCCAGGGTAACGACGTCAGACCATGCTCAATGGCGGTGCGCATCAGCTCGTGATACGCCGGATGAAACTCCACCAGATCGATGCGATGACCGTAGCGGTCATGGCTGGCGAACACCGGTTTGTTCTGGTTGGCGAGGAATCCGGCCTCCATCAGCGGCCCGCCGGCCAGCGCGCCGTAAGCATCGATCCGCGACTCGGCCCAGCCGGCGCCGAACCGCCGCGACCACTCCTGCAATGGCAGGTCAATGCGGTACAGGTTGGTGCCGTCCAGCGACGGTGGCTGGTTGGTGACTTCGTGGGTTTCGGCGAACTGATGCAGGTTCATGACGGGGCTCCTTGATCGGCCAGAGCTTCAGTTAAGCACCGCCCCGGAACCGATCAAAGTGTCATATCGGCCTAATTGCCGGCGCTTTCACCCTGTCAGCAACTCAACACCCGTCGCTGCATCGCAACCTGCAGATCCTCGAATTTCACCGGTTTACTCAGATAGTCGATCGAGCCACCCGACGCGCAATGCTCCCGATCCGCCCCCAGCGCGATCATGAACACCGGCAGATGGGCGCATCCCGGCAGTTCACGAATCTGGCAACACAGCGATGCCCCGTCGAGCGGTGGCAGCTGGCAATCGATCAGCACCGCATCGAAGCGCTCGCGCTGCAAACAGTCGAGCGCCGCCGCGCCGTGGTCGGAGGTGCGCACCCGGAAACCGAGCTTGAGCAACATGCCGCGCATCACCAATTGATTGACGCTGTTGTCGTCCACCAGCAAAACGGTGCAATCCTGCGGCGCGCGCACGGTGTCGCGGCTGAACGCGGGCACGGCTTCCACTTCCGGCAACTCAAACTCGACATCCAGTTGAAAGCGGCTGCCACTCCCCGGTTCGGAACGGTGCGTGAGCTTGCCACCGAGCAATTCCACCAATTGACGGCAGATCGCCAGACCGACGCCCAGCCCACCGTATTCGCGGGTCATCGAACCGTCGAGCTGGAAGAACCGCTGATACAGCGTGGCCTCGCCCAGATCGGTAAAACCGATGCCGGTGTCGATCACCGCGAAGGACAGCGCCAGCCGATTGTCCGTCGACGGTTTGCCGGTGACCCGCAAGGCGAGGCCGCCTACGCGGGTGAACTTGATCGCGTTGTCCAGCAGGCATTCCAGGCATTGCGCGAGTTTGGCGCTGTCGCCATGCAGGCGATCCGGCAGGGTCGGCTGCACGTCGACCTTGAAGTCCAGCGACTTGCTCGAAGCGTTGCCATCGAACTGCATCCGCAACGCCTCGACCACCCCGCGCAGGCTGAAACTGCCCGCCGTTGCCTTGAGCTTGCCAGCCTGCAATTCGGTGAGGGTCAGGATGCCGTTGACCATGCGCATCATGTCCCGCGCTGAACCGGCGGCGGTCTGCTGGTATTGCTCCAGTTCCGGATCGAGTTCGACGGTCTGCATCAGCTCCAGCGAGCCGATCACGCCATTCATCGGCGTACGCAGTTCGTGAGTGAGGGTCGCGAGGAATTCGTCCTTGAGCTTGTTGCTGTGGGCCAGTTGCTGGTTCAGCACTTCAAGTTTCTGGCCGGCGTCGAACAAGGTCTGCGCCTGTTGTTCGCGCATGGCGTTGATGCGGTCGGCCAGCGCCAGTGACAGTAGCGCCACTTCGATGGCCGAACCGATCTGGCTGGCGTACATGGTCAGGAACACATTCGGCAGCAGGCCCAACACCATCATGGTGTTGACGATGCCGCCGATCAGGAACGCCGACCAGGCAATGATGAAATAACGCGCCACCCGCAGGCCGCGCCACCAGGCCAGGATCCCGGCGGCGAAGATCACTACGGTGAAGGTCAGGGCCAGGGTCGTCGCCAAGCGCAGGGCCAGACCATAACTGGTCATCAACGACAGGCCGATCACCACGGCGCCAAAAACGATCAGAGCGATCAGCAGGCGATCGAGCCAGCGGCTGTGGTTCCTGGTCTGCAGGAAACTGCGGGCGAACTGGCTGCCGAACAGCCCCGCGCAACCGATGAAAAATGGCGTGGCGGCGTTGGCCCACCATGGATTGTCCGGCCAGAAATACTCGACCGCCGCGCCATTGACCGACAGCTGATAAAGGCCGAACGAGGCGATATAGAAGATGTAATAGAGGTAACTGGTGTCGCGCACGCTGAGGTAGATGAACAGGTTATAGACCAGCATCCCCAGCAGCACGCCATAGATAACCCCCAGCACGTACAGGCGCACCGGCTGGTCTTCGAGGTACGCGGTGCTCGACCACAACGTCACCGGCGCCTGGATCGAGCCTTCGCTGGACAACCGCAGGTAAACGGTTCGTTGCTGATCCGGCTTGAACGCCAGGTCGAACAGGTAATTGTTCTGGCGGATCTCACGACTGGCGAACGGCAAGGCGTCCCCGGTCTGCCGCACCAGACGATAGTCACCGGCCGCATCGGGCAGATACAGGTCGAGATGATCGAGCGGCGGATACGCCAGTTCCAGCAGCCAGCTGCGTTGCGCCGACGGGTTGGTCGGGCGGTAATGCAGGTCGATCTTCAGCCAGAACGCCGAGCGCGAATAACCGGCATTGAGCGTGGCTTTATCATGGGGTTTGAAGTTTCCGGCGGCGGCTTGCGCGCGGACGTCGGCAATGCTCGCCTGACCGCTCGGGTCTTCGAACACTTGCAGGGATCGACCCAGCGGGAGGCTCTGGGTGAACTCGTCGAATTCGACGGCGTTTGCCAGGAGGGGCAAACAGAACAACATCATCAACAAATAGCGCATTGAAGCCCCAGCGTGGCTTGGCCGGTTGTGTCAGGAAGCCCCCCATTCCCTTTGAGATGACGTAAAACCGGTATTACCTGTTATTGGTTTGGATCCACTCTAGCATAGCCGTTGATGGCCATTGAGCACCATGGAAATTTTTCCTACAAAGGCTCTAGAACGGGCGTTCCAGAGCAGAACGCCGGGCTAGAGCTGTTGACTCGGTCAGATTGTGACAACCGATGCCGTTCCCCGTACCCATGTCATCGGCCGCGCGCTGCGCCACAACACCCGAAAAACAGGTTTGGTGGTAAGCTCGCGCACCATGAATATCTACAGCTCACGCCCCGTTGTCCTCTGTCTCTCCGGCCACGATCCCAGTGGTGGCGCCGGCTTGCAGGCAGATATCGAAGCCCTGCTCGCTCAGGGTTGCCATGCGGCTCCGGCCGTCACCGCCCTGACCGTGCAAGACACGGTCAACGTCACTGACTTTCGCGTCCTCGACCGTGAGTGGGTACTGGCCCAAGCCAATGCCGTGCTCAACGACTCCGAAGTCGCGGCGGTGAAACTGGGCATGCTCGGTTCCCTGGAAATGGTCGACACCGTCGTCGAACTGCTTCAGGCGCACCCGCACTTGCCAGTGGTCTGCGACCCGGTGCTGCGTGCCGGCGGCGGCGGACGCCTGGGCAAGGACGAAGTCGGCTACGCCATGCGCGAACGCCTGCTGCCGCTGTCGATCATCGCCACCCCCAACCTTCCCGAAGCCCGGATCCTTGCCGAACTGCCGGAAGGCACCGCGGACGAGTGCGCTGAAAAACTCCTGCCGTTCATCAAGAACCTGCTGATCACTGGCGGTCACGGCGACGAAACCGAAATCCACAATCGCCTGTACAGCCGCGACGGCCTGCGCGAAACCTTCAAGTGCCAGCGCCTGCCGGGCAGCTATCACGGCTCCGGCTGCACGTTGGCCAGTACCCTCGCCGGCCGCCTGGCACTGGGCGAAAACCTTGCCAGCGCGGTGCGTACCGCGCTGGATTACACCTGGCGCACCCTGCGCGATGCCGAACAACTGGGCAAAGGCCAGTTCGTGCCGCGTCGCCTGCCGCTGGATTTCTGTTCCTGATGTTTCGAGCCTGAGGTCTGCGCGATGAAACTACGTGGCCTGTATGCCATCACCGACAGCCAGTTGCTGGCCGGCAAGTTTCTGTCCTACGTGGAGGCGGCGCTGGAAGGCGGCGTCACCCTGCTGCAATACCGTGACAAGAGCAGCGACGAAGCCCGCCGTCTGCGTGAGGCCGAAGCCCTGCGCGATCTGTGCGAACGCTACAAGACGCAACTGATCATCAACGATGACGCCGAACTGGCCGCGCGTTTGAACGTCGGCGTGCACTTGGGCCAGACCGACGGCCCGCTGTCGCCAACCCGCGCCCTGCTCGGTTCGAAAGCAATTATCGGTTCGACCTGCCACGCACAGCTTGAACTGGCCGAACAGGCCGCCAAAGAGGGCGCGAGTTATGTCGCCTTCGGTCGCTTCTTCAATTCCAATACCAAACCCGGTGCACCGAGTTGCAGCCTCGATCTGCTCGACGACGCCAAGCGCACCCTGCACCTGCCGATCTGCGCGATCGGCGGCATCACCCTCGACAACGCCGCGCCGCTGGTGGCCCACGGTGTCGATCTGCTGGCCGTGGTCCATGGCCTGTTCGGCGCCGACAGCAGCGCCGAAGTGACCCGCCGCGCCCGCGCCTTCAATGAATTACTAAAAGTCTGAGAGCCCGATCATGTCTCGTTCCGAAACTCTGTTTGCCAACGCCCAGAAACACATTCCCGGTGGCGTGAACTCGCCGGTGCGCGCGTTCAAGAGCGTTGGCGGCACGCCGCTGTTCTTCAAGCACGCCGAAGGCGCCTACGTCACTGACGAAGACGACAAGCGTTATGTGGATTACGTGGGTTCCTGGGGCCCGATGATCCTCGGCCACAGCCACCCGGACGTGCTGGATGCGGTGCGCAACCAGTTGCAGCACGGCCTGTCCTACGGCGCGCCGACCGCGATGGAAACCGAGATGGCCGACCTGGTCTGCTCGCTGGTGCCGTCGATGGAGATGGTACGCATGGTCAGCTCCGGCACCGAAGCGACCATGAGTGCAATCCGTCTGGCCCGTGGTTTCACCGGCCGCGACAGCATCATCAAGTTCGAAGGCTGCTACCACGGTCACTCCGACAGCCTGCTGGTCAAGGCCGGTTCCGGCGCGCTGACCCAGGGCGTACCAAGCTCTGCCGGCGTACCCGCAGCGTTCGCCAAACACACCCTGACCCTGCCGTTCAACGACATCGACGCGGTTGAAAAAATGCTCGCCGAAGTCGGACAGGACGTCGCCTGCATCATCGTCGAGCCCGTGGCCGGCAACATGAATTGCGTACCGCCGGCGCCGGGTTTCCTCGAAGGCCTGCGCAGCCTGTGCGACAAGCACGGCGTGGTGCTGATTTTCGACGAAGTGATGACCGGTTTCCGCGTCGCCCTCGGCGGCGCCCAGGCTTACTACGGCGTAACCCCGGACCTGACCACCTTCGGCAAGATCATCGGTGGCGGCATGCCGGTCGGCTGCTTCGGCGGCAAGCGCTCGATCATGGAGCGCATCGCACCGCTGGGCCCGGTCTATCAGGCAGGCACCTTGTCGGGTAACCCGCTGGCAATGGCCGCCGGCCTGACCACCCTGCGCCTGATCAGCCGTCCGGGTTTCCACGCCGAGCTGACCGACTACACCACGCGCCTGCTCGACGGCCTGCAACAGCGCGCCGATGCCGCCGGCATTCCGTTCGTGACCACCCAGGCGGGCGGCATGTTCGGTCTGTACTTCAGCGGTGCCGACGACATTGTGACGTTTGAAGACGTGATGGCCAGCGATGCGGCGCTGTTCGGCCGCTTCTTCCACCTGATGCTGGAAGGTGGCGTGTACCTGGCACCGAGCGCCTTCGAAGCCGGTTTCACCTCGATCGCCCACGGCGAAGCCGAGTTGAAACTGACCCTCGACGCCGCCGAACGCGCCTTCGCTAAATTGAAATAAAACGCCCTGCCGCTGACGTTGGCCATTGCCAGCGTCAGCGTTCTCCTACATCCGCGCGCCTTTTCCGACACGCCTGCCAAAAATCTCCCATAAAGTGGGCGATATATTTCCCGCGCAGCAGAAAATCGAGTAAAGACTTTGTAAGGATGGCCCTGCTTATTTCATAATGCGCGCTTATTGGATCCCTCGACGGGTCCGCGCGCCCTTCAGAGGTAAGTCGATTCCCATGAACCGCACCGGCCGCACCCTTGCCTTGGGCTGCCTGTTGCTCCTTCAGCCGCTGCTCGCACATGCACAAGCAGGCGGCAACTCGTTGTTGATCCCGGCGATGGGTCGCTGCACCCTCAATACTCAGCCGCAAGATGTCACGCAGGCCCTCGCTGCCTGCCAAAAGGCGGCGGATGAGGGGGATGCGCAAGCGCAATACGAGTTGGGTGAGTTCTACTACGACGGCAAGAACGCGCCGCGCGACCTCAATCAAGCCTTGAGCTATTTCGAAAAGGCCTCGCTGCAAGGCCATGCCCAGGCGCAATTCAAGCTCGGCACCATGTTCTTCCACGGTGAAGGCGTGCAGGCCAACAACATTCAGGCCTACATCGTGCTGAAGATGGCGGCGGTCAACGGCGCCGAAGACGCGCTCGACACCGCCGACGAAGTGTCCGAAAAGATGTCCCGCGAAGACCTGGAAACCGCGACCCAGGTGCTCGGGCAAATTTTCCGTAAATACCTGATGGAACTGCAGAACGCCGACGGGCGTACGCCGTTTTCGCCCCTTCCCTGACTAACGATAGCTCTCGCTCTTTGCGTCACCGACGCGGAGCGTCGAAGGCGGCATTCCCACGCAGAGCATGGGAACGATCACTTTCATAAAGTCCGGTTTTACTTCTCAGGCATCGGCATCGGAAACGGCATCACGTTACCAACGCCGCCACGGGCTTCACTGATCTTCGGCGTGCCCAGACGCTCGACCTCGTCGATGCGCACGATCGAGTGCATCGGCACAAAGCTGCGCACCACGCCTTCGAACTGCGCCTTGAGCTTTTCTTCGCTCGGGTCGACGACCACTTGCGTGCGCTCGCCAAAGACGAACTCTTCCACTTCCAGGAAGCCCCACAGATCACTTTGATAGATCTGCTTGGCGTACATTTCGAACACCTGGCCCTGGTTGAGGAAAATCACCTTGTAGATTGGAGCTTCGCGTTTGGTCATGGCGGGCGGACGACATCGGGGTAAAAATGAGGGCGCGAACTATAGCATAGCCACCGGACGCACAGCGGTAGGAACCTGAGGACATGTTCCCTATAATGCGCGGTTCTTTGAACCACGTGACGACCCTATTCCATGGCCAAGAAGCTTTACATTGAAACCCACGGTTGCCAGATGAACGAGTACGACAGCTCGCGCATGGTCGATCTGCTGGGCGAACACCAGGCCCTGGAAGTCACGGCGCGCGCCGAAGATGCCGACGTGATCCTGCTCAACACCTGCTCGATCCGCGAACGCGCCCAGGACCGGGTGTATTCCCAGCTCGGACGCTGGCGCGAACTGAAACTGGCCAACCCGGACATGGTGATCGCCGTCGGCGGTTGCGTGGCCAGCCAGGAAGGTGCGGCGATCCGTGATCGCGCCCCGTACGTCGACGTGGTGTTCGGCCCGCAGACCCTGCACCGCCTGCCGGAAATGATCGACGCCGCGCGCATCAGCAAGCTGCCGCAAGTCGACGTGTCGTTCCCGGAAATCGAAAAGTTCGACCACCTGCCCGAGCCGCGCATCGACGGCCCGAGCGCCTACGTGTCGGTGATGGAAGGCTGCAGCAAGTACTGCACGTTCTGCGTGGTGCCTTACACCCGTGGCGAAGAAGTCAGCCGACCGTTCGACGACGTGATCGCCGAGATCATCCACCTGGCCGAAAACGGTGTGCGTGAAGTGACCCTGCTGGGGCAGAACGTCAACGGCTATCGCGGGCTGACCCACGACGGTCGCCTGGCGGACCTGGCCGAACTGATCCGCGTGGTCGCGGCGGTCGACGGCATCGACCGCATCCGCTACACCACTTCGCACCCGCTGGAATTCTCCGACAGCCTGATCCAGGCCCACGCCGAAGTACCGGAACTGGTCAAGCACCTGCACTTGCCGGTGCAGTCGGGTTCGGACCGGATCCTGGCCGCGATGAAACGCAACCACACGGCGCTCGAGTACAAATCCAAGCTGCGCAAACTGCGCGCCGCCGTGCCGGGTATCTGCATCAGTTCGGACTTCATCGTCGGTTTCCCGGGGGAAACCGAGAAAGATTTCGAACAGACCATGAAGCTGATTGCCGACGTCGGTTTCGACTTTTCCTACTCGTTCGTCTACAGCCAGCGCCCGGGCACCCCGGCCGCCGATCTGGCCGACGACACCCCGGAAGAACTGAAGAAAGAACGCCTGAACGCCTTGCAGCACCGTTTGAACCAGCAAGGGTTCGAGATCAGCCGACAAATGGTCGGTTCGGTCCAGCGGATTCTGGTGACAGATTATTCGAAGAAAGACCCGGGCGAGCTGCAAGGGCGCACCGAGAATAACCGTATCGTCAACTTCCGCTGCGATAATCCGACCCTGATCGGCCAGTTCGCCGACGTCCACATCGACGCGGCGCAACCGCACTCGCTGCGCGGCTCGCTGATCCAGTAACAAATATCAGAAACACTGAGAATTCTGTGGGAGCTGGCTTGCCAGCGATAGCGGTACGACAGGCGACATATTGGTCGGGGCTGATGGCCTCATCGCTGGCAAGCCAGCTCCCACAGTGGCCTGCATTGTTCTTGAGAACAGGCTCATCCATTTAAGAGCTTTCGCACCCACGCCGCTGGCGTTATCCTTCAATTCATCCCAATTGCCCCAGGGCGGCTAAATACGACCTTGAACGCACCCATCGAACCACATCGTTTCATCCTCGAGCCCTTTGAGGCTCGCCGCTTCGCCAATCTGTGCGGGCAGTTCGACGAGCACTTGCGGCTGATCGAACAGCGCCTGGCCATCGAGATCCGCAACCGCGGCAATCAGTTCGAGCTGATCGGCGAACCCAAGCACACCACTTCCGCGGAAAACCTGATTCGCCGCCTGTACCGGGAAACCAAGGGTTCAGAGCTGTCGCCGGATACGGTTCACCTGTTCCTCCAGGAATCGGCCGTCGAGCAACTGGACAACCCCGCCCCCGCCGAAGCCTCCGTCGCCCTGCGCACCAAGAAAGGCATGATTCGCCCACGCGGCTTGAATCAGTTGCGCTATGTGAAGGAAATTCTCGGCAACGACATCAACTTCGGCATCGGCCCGGCCGGTACCGGCAAGACTTACCTGGCTGTCGCCTGCGCCGTCGATGCGCTGGAGCGCGAGCAGATCCGGCGCATCCTGCTGGTTCGTCCGGCGGTCGAAGCGGGTGAAAAACTCGGCTTCCTGCCCGGCGACCTGTCGCAAAAGATCGACCCGTACCTGCGCCCGCTCTACGACGCGCTCTACGAAATGCTCGGTTTCGAATACGTGGCCAAGCTGATCGAACGTCAGGTGATCGAAGTCGCGCCGCTGGCCTACATGCGCGGTCGCACGCTGAACAACAGCTTCATCATTCTCGACGAGAGCCAGAACACCACCGTCGAGCAGATGAAGATGTTCCTGACCCGGATCGGTTTCGGCTCTACGGCCGTGATCACCGGCGACATCACCCAGGTCGACCTGCCGCGCGGCACCAAATCCGGACTTCATCACGTCATCGAAGTCCTGAAAGATGTGCCGGGCATCAGCTTCACCCACTTCCAGCCCAAAGACGTGGTGCGCCATCCGTTGGTGCAACGCATCGTCGAAGCCTACGAGCGCTTCGAGACGCGTTTGGCCGATGAAGCGCCAAAGGATACTCGCCACGATGCTTGAGCTTGACCTGCAAATCGCGACCGAAGCGTCTGCGCCGACCGAAGCCGAGTTCCGCCAATGGTGCGAACTGGCCCTGCGCCAGCGCACAGCCGACTCGGAAATGACCATTCGTCTGGTCGACGAGGAAGAAGGCCGCGAACTGAATCACACCTGGCGGCACAAGGATTACGCGACCAACGTCCTGTCCTTTCCCGCCGAAGTGCCCGACGAGTTTCTCGATATTCCGCTGCTGGGCGATCTGGTGATCTGCGTGGCGGTGGTCGAGCGCGAAGCCGCCGAACAGGGCAAGGAACTAAAGGCTCACTGGGCACATCTGGTCATTCACGGCTGCTTGCATCTGCTTGGTTACGACCATATAGATGACGAGGAAGCCGAGGAAATGGAAGCACTGGAACGCGAGTTGCTTGCCGAATTGGGTTATCCCGATCCGTACGCGGACGACGAAACCGAAACATCCCCTACTGTTACAACAAAGGATTCAGAGTAATCGCTATGAGCGAAGATCGATCGAGCAACGGGCAAAAGTCATGGCTGGGTAAACTGACCCAGGCTTTTGCCCACGAGCCGAAGAACCGCCAGGAGCTGCTTGAGCTGCTGCGCGATGCACATCAGAACAAACTGCTGGACAGCGAAGCGCTGGCCATCGTCGAAGGCGCCATCCAGGTGGCTGACCTGCAGGTTCGCGACATCATGGTGCCGCGCTCGCAGATGATCAGCATCAAGGCGACCCAGACTCCCCGCGAATTCCTCCCTGCCGTGGTCGACTCGGCCCACTCGCGCTACCCGGTCATCGGCGAAAGCCATGACGACGTGATGGGCGTGCTGCTGGCCAAGGATCTGCTGCCGCTGATCCTCAAGGAGAACGGCGACAGCTTCAACATCAAGGACTTGCTGCGCCCGGCCACGTTCGTGCCGGAGTCCAAGCGTCTGAACGTGTTGTTGCGTGAATTCCGCGCCAACCATAACCACATGGCCATCGTCATCGACGAATACGGTGGCGTGGCCGGTCTGGTGACTATCGAAGACGTGCTCGAGCAGATCGTCGGCGACATCGAAGACGAGCACGACGTCGAAGAAGACAGCTACATCAAGCCGCTGCCCAGCGGTGATTTCCTGATCAAGGCCCTGACGCCGATCGAGAACTTCAACGAGTTCTTCGACAGCGAATTCTCCGACGACGAGTTCGACACCGTCGGCGGGCTGGTGATGAGCGCGTTCGGGCACTTGCCAAAACGCAACGAAATCACTGAAATCGGCGCCTATCGTTTCCGCATCCTGAACGCCGACAGCCGTCGGATTCACTTGCTGCGACTCACGCCAATCGCCCGGTAAATTTAAGGACTGAAATGCGCTGGACAACCCGCCCCGGCTGGCCCGGTAATCTGCTGGCCGTGGCGGCCGGTGCAATCACCACCTTCGCGCTGGCACCGTTCGATCTCTGGCCGCTGGCCTTGCTGGCAGTCGGCCTGTTCTATGCAGGCCTGCGCGAGCTGAGCCCGCGCCAGGCGCTGGGCCGTGGCTGGTGCTTCGGTTTCGGCCTGTTCGGCGCCGGCACCAGCTGGATCTATTACAGCATCCACCATTTCGGCGGCGCTTCGGTGCTGCTGGCCGGTTTCCTGATGCTGATCTTCACGGCGGCGATTGCCTGGTTCTTCGCCCTGCCCGCCTGGCTGTGGGCACGCTGGTTGCGGCGTAACGAGGCGCCGGTGGCTGACGCACTGGCGTTTGCGGCGCTGTGGGTCGGCCAGGAAGCTTTCCGTGGCTGGTTCCTCACCGGTTTCCCGTGGCTGTATTCCGGGTACAGCCAGCTTGACGGCCCACTGGCCGGACTCGCGCCAGTGGGCGGGATGTGGCTGGTGTCGTTCGTTCTCGCGCTGACCGCTGCACTGATCTACAACGCACCGCGCCTGCTGCAAACCCGCCGCAAAGTCTTCATCGCTGCCGGCCTGGTATTGCTGATCGGGCCATGGGCGGCAGGCATTGCGCTCAAGGGCCATGCCTGGACCAGCCCGGCCGGCGCGCCTCTCACCGTTGCCGCCATCCAGGGCAACGTCGCGCAAAGCATGAAATGGGACCCGGCCGAGCTCAACGCGCAGCTGGCGCTGTACCGCGACCTGAGTTTCCGCTCCAAACCGGTCGACCTGTTGATCTGGCCTGAAACCGCCGTGCCGGTGCTCAAGGAGTCCGCGGAGGGCTACCTGACCATGATGGGCAACTTCGCCGCCGAGCGTAAATCGGCGCTGATCACCGGTGTGCCGATCCGAGAAACGGTCCGTCACGAAAAACGCTTCTTCAACGGCATCACTGTGGTCGGCGAAGGCGATGGCACTTATCTCAAACAGAAGCTTGTGCCGTTCGGCGAGTACGTACCACTGCAGGACATCCTGCGCGGGCTGATCGCATTCTTCGACCTGCCGATGTCCGACTTCGCCCGTGGCCCTTCCGATCAGGCGTTATTACAGGCCAAGGGGTATCAGATCGCGCCATTCATCTGCTACGAAGTGGTTTATCCGGAATTCGCCGCTGGCCTGGCGGCACGCAGCGATCTGCTGCTGACGATCAGCAACGACACCTGGTTCGGTACCTCCATCGGCCCCCTGCAACACCTGCAAATGGCGCAGATGCGTGCACTTGAAGCCGGGCGCTGGATGATTCGCGCGACCAACAACGGCGTGACCGGGCTGATCAACCCTTTCGGGCAGATCACCGAGCGTATCCCGCAGTTCGAACAGGGCGTGCTGTACGGCGAAGTGGTGCCGATGCATGACCTCACACCGTACCTGCAATGGCGCTCGTGGCCGCTGATCATCCTGTGCGTGGTGCTGTTTGGCTGGGCGCTGATGACCAACCGGATATCCAAGACCCTCTGAAAACCCGCTCACTCCCGCGTTCAGCGCGGGAGTGATCAATCGATGCTGTCACCCCCTCGGTAGAACAGCGAATAGCCGATCTGCCCCACCGCCTCGTTCATCAACTGCCCGCTTTGCCAGATCGACTTGAATTCCGGCAGCCAGCCGCCAAACGGTCGCGCATTGTCCGTGCCGAGGAAACCGACCGGCGCCGGCACGACTTCGAACCCGGCCTGTTGATAGCTCCACACCGCACGCGGCATGTGCCAGGCCTGAGTCACCAGCACGATGCGTTTGACGCCTTCGGGCAACAGTATCCTGGCGCTGAAGGCAGCATTCTCCCACGTGGTGCGGCTCTCCCCTTCCTGCCAGCGCACCGTCACACCGAAGTCATCGCGCAACGAATCGGCCATCAGTTTGGCTTCGGTCGGCGGCGTACCGTAATGCAGGCCACCGCTGGTCAGAATCGGCAACCCCGAGGCCTTGGCCAGTCGCGCCGCGTAACGCTGCCGTTCAAGCCCGACACCGGTCGGTTGATCTTCGCCCCAGGCCAGATCGCCGCGCTCGCGACCGGAGCCCAGCACCACAATCGCATCGGCGCGTTGCGCCAGACTTGCCCATGAATCCCGCGCCAGCGGCGGCTCGCGCTCCAGGGCCTTGGCTCCCCATTGCACGACCACCGGCAGACTCATCAGCAAGAAGCCGCCAAAACCCAGGGCAAAGCACAGCCCGGCCAGTCGCGGCCGCGAACGTCGCAGCCACCAGGCGACGAGCAGCAGCAACAAGAGAACGCCTGGCGGCAACAGAAGTTGTTTAATGAAATAACGAAAAGGCATCGAGCATCTCCAAAGATGCCCGAAGCCTAAGTGGGTTGATACACCGCGACAACCAGTAGGGTCGGATCCCGTTGAAAAAGATCCGCTTTTTGACCTGCCATGCGTTTACTTGGCCTGCAGAGTCCGCACTTTGACGGCATCTCTGCCGGGTGCCTTGTCCTTGAGCCAGATGACCTTGGCCGAATGGGCAGCATCGAGCTGTTTCACTGCTTGTGACAGGTATCCGTGGGTTTCACGCTCACTGCGATCCAGATAGGCCTTGACCAGTTTGAACTCGGCGGGACTCAAGCCACGCAATTCCAGCTCCAGGGGGCGCTCGTCGCGCAGCCGGCCAGCGGTTTTTGCCGCGTCCAGGGCCATCCCCAGACGATCGATCAACCGTTCGTACAACTCGGGCTTGGTAACGTTTTTTTGCTGTGACTCCACCATCCCTCACCTCATTGAAGATAAGACTCACTCCCCAGTTAGAGCTTAGCTTCGCTGCACAAACCGGCTGCGCGCCGCGACCAACGGCCCTCGCCGCGATTTCGGCCAGTCAAACGGCTGCAATCAGGGTTTCCCTAGGCCAAGCGCGGTCATGTATGCTACGGCGCTTCCTGTAACTCCACTTCCAGCTCGTCCGACATGCCCGGGACGTCGCATTGAAGAGGATTAGGCCACCCCTATCCAGTACAAAAGTAGCCATGCACGAACAATATCAGCCCCGTGAAATCGAAGCCGCCGCCCAATCGTTCTGGGACGAGCAAAAGTCCTTTGAAGTCAGTGAACAACCAGGCAAGGAGACTTACTACTGCCTGTCGATGTTCCCTTACCCCAGCGGCAAGCTACACATGGGGCACGTGCGCAACTACACCATCGGCGACGTGATCTCCCGCTACCAGCGCATGCTTGGCAAGAACGTTCTGCAACCGATGGGTTGGGACGCCTTCGGCATGCCGGCGGAAAACGCCGCAATGAAGAACAACGTGGCCCCGGCCAAGTGGACCTACGAAAACATCGCCTACATGAAATCCCAGCTGCGCAGCCTTGGTCTGGCGGTTGACTGGTCGCGGGAAGTCACCACCTGCAAACCGGATTACTACCGCTGGGAACAATGGCTGTTCACTCGCCTGTTCGAAAAAGGCGTGATCTACCGCAAGAACGGTACCGTGAACTGGGACCCGATCGACCAGACCGTACTGGCCAACGAGCAGGTGATCGACGGTCGCGGCTGGCGTTCCGGCGCGCTGATCGAGAAACGCGAAATCCCGATGTACTACTTCAAGATCACCGCCTACGCGGATGAACTGCTGGAGAGCCTCGACGAACTGACCGGCTGGCCTGAGCAGGTCAAGACCATGCAGCGCAACTGGATCGGCAAGTCGCGCGGGATGGAAGTGCAGTTCCCGTACAACGTCGATTCGATCGGCGAAAGCGGCACCCTGAAAGTCTTCACCACACGTCCGGACACCCTGATGGGCGCGACTTATGTCGCCGTGGCTGCCGAGCACCACCTGGCTGCTCTTGCCGCGAAAAACAACCCTGAGCTGCAAGCGTTCATCGCCGAATGCAAGGGCGGCAGCGTCGCCGAAGCCGACGTCGCCACTCAAGAGAAGAAAGGCCTGCCGACCGGCCTGTTCGTCGAGCACCCGCTGACCGGCGAAAAACTGCCGGTGTGGGTCGCCAACTACGTGCTGATGCACTACGGCGACGGCGCGGTCATGGCTGTGCCGGCGCACGACGAGCGCGATTTCGAATTCGCCCACAAGTACAACCTGCCGGTCAAATCCGTGGTGCGCACCAGCTCCGGTGACACCAACCCGGCGCCCTGGCAAGACGCCTACGGCGAGCACGGCACGCTGATCAACTCCGGCGAATTCGACGGCCTGGACTTCGCTGGCGCGTTCGACGCCATGGAAGTCGCGCTGATCAAGAAAAACCTCGGCGCCTCGCGCACCCAGTTCCGCCTGCGCGACTGGGGCATCAGCCGTCAGCGCTACTGGGGCTGCCCGATCCCGATCATTCACTGCGACGCCTGCGGTGACGTGCCGGTGCCGGAAGACCAGCTGCCGGTCGTCCTGCCGGAAGACGTGGTGCCGGACGGCGCCGGTTCGCCGCTGGCGCGCATGCCCGAGTTCTACGAGTGCACCTGCCCGAAATGCGGTCAGCCTGCCAAGCGTGAAACCGACACCATGGACACCTTCGTCGAGTCGTCCTGGTACTACGCCCGTTACGCCTCGCCGCACTTCGAAGGCGGTCTGGTGGAAAAATCCGCGGCCGACCACTGGTTGCCGGTGGATCAGTACATCGGCGGCATTGAACACGCCATTCTTCACCTGCTGTACGCGCGTTTCTTCCACAAGCTGATGCGCGACGAAGGCCTGGTGAGCTCCAACGAGCCGTTCAAGAACCTGCTGACTCAAGGCATGGTGATTGCCGAGACTTACTATCGCCGCGAAGCCAACGGCGCCTACACCTGGTTCAACCCGGCGGACGTCGATCTCGAACGCGACGGCAAGGGCAACGTCACCAGCGCCAGACTGAAAACCGACGGTCTGCCGGTGGAAATCGGCGGCACCGAGAAAATGGCCAAGTCGAAGAACAACGGCGTCGACCCTCAATCGATGATCGACCAGTTCGGCGCGGACACCTGCCGCCTTTTCATGATGTTCGCCTCGCCGCCCGACATGAGCGCCGCGTGGTCCGACTCCGGCGTTGAAGGCTCGCACCGCTTCCTCAAGCGCGTCTGGCGTCTGGCTCAGGCTCACGTCACTCAGGGCCTGCCGGGCAAACTGGACATCGCCGGCCTGAACGACGAGCAGAAAGCCGTTCGTCGCGCGATCCACCAGGCCATCAAGCAGGCCAGCCACGATGTTGGCCAGAACCACAAATTCAACACCGCCATCGCCCAGGTGATGACGCTGATGAACGTGCTGGAAAAAGCAGCACAATCCACTGAACAGGATCGCGCGCTGGTTCAGGAAGGTCTGGAAGCCGTTACGCTGTTGCTGGCTCCGATCACCCCGCACATTTGCCATGAACTGTGGAATCAACTGGGCCACGCCGATCCTGTGATCGACGCCGGCTGGCCAGTGGTGGATGAAAGCGCACTCGTTCAGGACAGCCTGACACTGGTCATCCAGGTCAACGGCAAACTGCGCGGCCAGATCGAAATGCCGGCTGCCGCGACCCGTGAAGAAGTCGAAGCGGCAGCCCGCGCCAACGAGAACGTGCTGCGTTTCGTTGACGGCCTGACGATTCGCAAAGTGATCGTAGTGCCCGGGAAACTGGTCAATATCGTCGCCAGCTAATTGGATCGGGCGTCAGGTGTGCCTGACGCCCAGTAAAACCTTTCGGGCCACAGAGTCGGCCCACATGGTTTCAAGGGGAGCAACACAATGATCAAACGCAATCTGCTGGTGATGGGCCTCGCCGTCCTGTTGAGCGCCTGCGGTTTCCAGCTGCGTGGTACCGGCACCACCGAACTGACGATCAAGGAACTTGATCTGAGCGCCCGCAACGCCTACGGCGAAACCGTGACGCAACTGCGTCAGGTGCTGGAGGCCAGCGGCGTCAAGGTCGTTTCCGGTGCGCCGTACAAGCTTTACCTGTCCGATGAGCAGGAAAGCCAGCGCATCCTCAGCTACGCGGGCGCCGGTCGTACTGGCGAGTATCAGGTAAATACCGTGCTCAGCTACGACATCCGTGGCGACAAGAACCTGCTGCTCAAAAGCGACAAGCTTGAAGTGCAGAAAGTGTTCATCCACGACGGCAACAACCTGGTGGGTTCCGACCAGGAAGCCAACGATGCACGCAACGAGACACGCCGCGAGCTGGTACAGCGCATGATGCTGCGCCTGCAACAGCTGACTCCGGCTCAGCTGGATGCCCTGCAGCAGACCGCCAACGCTCGGGCCAAGGCAGAGGCCGACGCCCTCGAAGCGGCGCAGAAGGCTGAAGCGGAAACCCCGCGTCAGTCGCCGCTCGAACTGCCGCAGCAGTAAGACGTACGGGGCGCTCAGGCGCCCCGTTCGCCGTTTCTTATGAAGCTCGCTCCCGCCCAACTCGGCAAACACCTGCAAGGCGCCCTCGCGCCGGTCTACATCATCAGCGGCGATGATCCGCTGCTGTGTCAGGAGGCCGCCGACGCCATTCGCTCCGCTGCCCGTCAGCAAGGGTTCGACGAACGCCAGGTCTTCGCCGCCGACGCCAATTTCGATTGGGGCACATTGCTGCAGGCTGGCGCCAGCATGTCGCTGTTCGCCGAAAAGCGCCTGCTGGAACTGCGCCTGCCTTCCGGCAAACCCGGTGACAAGGGCGCTGCCGCACTGATCGAATACTGCTCGCGCCCGGCTGAAGACACGGTGCTTCTGATCAGTCTGCCGAAGCTCGACGGTAGCGCGCAGAAGACCAAGTGGGGCAAGGCGCTGGTCGAGGGTCAGCAGACCCAGTTCATCCAGATCTGGCCGGTGGATGCCAACCAGTTGCCGAGCTGGATTCGCCAACGCCTGTCCCAGGCCGGCTTGTCGGCCAGTCAGGACGCGGTCGAACTGATTGCCGCGCGGGTCGAAGGCAACCTGCTGGCCGCCGCGCAAGAGATCGAAAAGCTCAAGCTGATGGCCGAGGGCGGGCAGATCACCGTTGAAACCGTGCAGGCGGCTGTGGCCGACAGTGCGCGTTTCGACGTGTTCGGCCTGACCGACGCGGTGCTCAATGGCGAACCGGCCCACGCTCTGCGCATGCTCGAAGGGCTGCGCGGTGAAGGAGTCGAGCCGCCAGTGATCCTCTGGGCCCTGGCCCGGGAGTTGCGCCTGCTGGCCAACATCTCGTTGCAATACAGCCAGGGCACGCCGCTGGACAAGTGCTTCAGTCAGGCCAGGCCGCCGGTCTGGGACAAGCGTAAACCGCTGATGAGCAAGGCCCTGCAACGCTACTCGGCGCAACGCTGGGCGCAGTTGCTGCTCGAAGCCCAGCGCATCGATGCGCAAATCAAGGGCCAGGCGGCGGGCTCGCCGTGGATGAGCCTGAGCCGGTTGGCGCTGCTGATGGCCGGTCAGCGCCTGACGTTGCCTGCCGAATGAAACTCGGGATCGCGCTCTGCGATCCCGTTTTTTTACCGAGTCCATTTCCTACAGAACATCCCGCCCTCGGTCCTATAGACAGCGGCTTGAGATCGGCAGATTATCTGCCGCGCAAAACCTCACTCAACCGAGAGAATCCTCATGAGCAAAAAGCCATCGAAACATGGCCACAACAAGGCCAAATCCATCGTCGCCCAACCCCTGTTCCGCAGCCGCCAGGAACGACCCACCAAGGGTAAAGGCAGCTACCGCCGCGAAGCCTTCCAGTCTGACAGCTGGGAGGCTTCTTACTTTCTGGCCGCTTGAAGCGCAGCACCCCTTCCTCATGTTAAGGTCTGCACCTGATTTGTATTCCCTGGACCTGTGCATGCCCCTCAGTCTTTCCCGTCGTTGGCCCATTCGCCAACTGATCGCTGCCTCCAGCTTCATACTGCTCGTCGCCTGCGCGGAAAAACCCACCGCCGCCGACGCTCAACCGCTCAAGACCGTTCCCGTTACCACAGCCCCAGCGGTCATCCCGCCGGTAGTGCCGTCCGGCGACGACCTCGACCTGCAACCGACCCAGACCTTTGCCGAATGGCAGGCTGGTTTCCGCAAGGACGCTCTGGCCGCCGGCATCCGTGCCGACCTGTTCGACCGCGCCTTCGCCAATGTCAGCTTCGATGCCAGCGTGATTCGCGCCGACCGCAGCCAGCCGGAGTTCGCCCGGCCGGTCTGGGAGTACCTGGACGGTGCCCTTTCGCCGTTGCGCGTGCGCAAAGGCCAGGCCCTGATCAGCCAGTACGCCGATATCCTGCAAAGCATCGAACAGCGTTATGGCGTCGATCGCCAGGCGCTGGTGTCGGTGTGGGGGATGGAAAGCAATTTCGGCCAGTTCCAGGGCAACAAATCGGTGATCAACTCTCTGGCCACCCTGGCCTATGAAGGCCGCCGCCCGGGCTTTGCCCATGCCCAGCTGATCGCGGCACTGCAGATTCTGCAACAGGGCGACATCACGCCGGAGAAAATGCTCGGTTCCTGGGCCGGCGCCATGGGCCAGACCCAGTTCATCCCGACTACCTACAACACCCACGCCGTGGACTTCGACGGTGACGGTCGCCGCGACATCTGGGGCAGCCCGGCTGACGCATTGGCCTCCACCGCGCATTACCTGCAAAGCTCCGGCTGGCAGCGTGGCCAGCCGTGGGGCTTCGAAGTCCAGCTGCCAAGCGGTTTCAACTACACTCTGGCCGACGGCGCGATTCGTAAAAGCGTTGCTGAATGGCGGCAACTGGGCGTCATCCTGCCGAACGGTGGCCAGGTTCCAGCCGATTCCGAGCAACTTTCCGCTGCCCTGCTGCTGCCGGCCGGCTATCGCGGACCGGCGTTCCTGATCCTCGACAACTTCCGGGCGATCCTCAAGTACAACAACTCGTCGTCCTACGCACTGGCCGTCAGCCTGTTGTCCGAGCGCTTCAACGGCGCCGGCCTGATCAATGGCACCTGGCCAAAGGATGACCTGCCGCTGAGCCGCACCGAGCGGATCGAACTACAGAACCTGCTCACCGCGCGCAACTATGACGCCGGTGCGGCAGACGGGATCATCGGTGCCAATACGCGCAAGGCGATCCGCAGTGCGCAGCAGTCGTTCGGCTGGCCGGCAGATGGTTATCCGACGCACAAGCTGCTTGAAAGCCTGCGTAACCAGTAAAAGCGTCGCGGGCAAGCCCACTCCCACAGGTTTAGAGGTGATCGCAGTTCTGCGTACAACCTGAAAACCGTGGGAGCGGGCTTGCCCGCGATGACTGACTATCAGGCGATCAGTTTCTATGCCTTGATCACCACATCCTGCTCCAGCATCAATTCCTTCTTCCCCGCATCCAGTCGAACCAGCGCCCCCAACGGCAGCGTCAGGTTCGGATCACAGTGCCCGCTACGCCATCCTGACAGCACCGGAATCCGCAGCGGCTCGAAGGTCTGCTTGAGCAGGCGATTCAGCGCATCGACATCCACCCCCGCAATATCCCCGACCAACACGCCGCGCAATCGGGCCAACTTGCCCGCCAGTCGCATCTGGGTCAGCAAACGGTCGATTCGATACAGCGGCTCGTTGATGTCCTCGATGAGCAGAATCACCCCTTCGACGTCAATTTCATAAGGCGTGCCCAAGGTCGCGGCGATCATCGCCAGATTGCCTCCCTGCAAACGCCCGTGGGCAATGCCGGGCTCCACGGTGGTCAATGGATAGGCCGCCGGATGACTCAGTACGCTGCCGGCCTTCAACTGACCGCGCAGCATGGCGAAGAACGAGGTCACCGTCGGCGGTTCCTTGTCCCCCAGCAGATCGGCATTCAGCAGCGGCCCGTGAAAGGTCACGAAACCGGCATAACGACTGATGGCCAGATGCAGTGCGGTGATGTCGCTGTAACCGACGAAGGGCTTGGCATGGCGGCTCAGCAGGTCGTAGTCGATCCGGTCCAGCAACCTTGGCGTACCGTAGCCACCGCGCAGGCAAATGATCGCATCGACCTCTTCGTCAGCGAACGCCGCGTGCAGATCGTTGAGCCGCACCTCGTCGCTGCCGGCCAGATAGCCATCCTTCTCGTAGACGCCAGGGAACACCCGCAAACCGTAGCCCCGGGCGCGCATCCACTGAACGGCCTTTTCAGTGTCCAGCGTGCCGGGGCCGGCAGGCGCAATGACGCCTATCAGCCCTTCCGACGGCAGCGCGGGCACAGGCTTGTGCGGGAAAAGGGTGTGGGTTGGTCGAACGGTCATCCATGGATCTCCCTGTGTAAAGTCATGCTCACACAGTAGTCAGGAACGGCGACAAACAGAAGGGGCTCCGCCACGCCGCAGGTTGCGGGAAAAGTCAGCAACGAGTGTAGGCCAGACAAAAAAATGCCCGCCGGGCGCTAAACCCCGGCGGGCATTTTTTCATTCAGCGCTGAATCAGGAACCGAGCAGCTCGGCCTTGACCAGTTTCGCCTGCTCGTCGGCGTGGTACGAAGAACGCACCAACGGGCCCGACGCGACGTTCTTGAAGCCCATCTTGTAACCTTCCTCGGCGAACCAGGCGAAGGTGTCCGGGTGCACGAAACGCTGCACCGGCAAGTGGCTGCGGGACGGTTGCAGGTACTGGCCCAGGGTCAGCATGTCGATGTCGTGTTCGCGCATGCGCTTCATGACTTCGATGACTTCGTCGTCGGTCTCGCCCAGACCCAGCATCAGGCCGGACTTGGTCGGGATGTGCGGCATCATCTGCTTGAAGCGTTGCAGCAGGGTCAGCGACCACTGGTAGTCCGAACCCGGACGCGCAGCCTTGTACAGGCGCGGTACGGTTTCCAGGTTGTGGTTGAACACGTCCGGCGGCTCGGCTGCGGTGATTTCCAGGGCGATGTCCATGCGGCCACGGTAGTCCGGGACCAGAGTCTCGAGCTGCACGTTCGGCGACAGTTTGCGGATTTCACGGATGCAGTCGGCAAAGTGCTGGGCACCGCCGTCACGCAGGTCGTCGCGGTCAACCGAGGTGATCACCACGTACTTGAGTTTCAGGTCGGCGATGGCGATGGCCAGGCTTTCCGGCTCGTTGACGTCCAGTGGCTTCGGACGACCATGGCCAACGTCGCAGAAAGGGCAGCGACGGGTGCAGATGTCACCCATGATCATGAAGGTCGCGGTGCCGCCGGAGAAGCACTCGCCCAGGTTCGGGCAGGAGGCCTCTTCGCAGACGCTGTGCAGCTTGTGCTTGCGCAGCAGGCTCTTGATGCGATCGACTTCCGGCGAAACCGGGATGCGCACGCGGATCCAGTCGGGTTTCTTCGGCAGTTCGGTGGTCGGAATGATCTTCACCGGGATGCGTGCAACCTTCTCGGCGCCGCGCAGCTTGACGCCGGCTTCAACCTTGGGACGCGGGGCCGGGCGCTCGGTCACGTCGAGCGTCGGGATCATGGTTTGCACTGCATCAGTAGTCATATCAGTCGATTCCGCCCGTCAGGGTCGTCTGCTCAGCATAGTCGAGGTGTTTGACGAGCTGCGCGCGCAGCCGGGCACTTACCTCGGCAAATTCAATCGATCCTGCGTGCTCGCTCAGCTGGGTCATCGCCAGCCCGGCATAGCCGCAGGGATTAATCCGTCGAAACGGCTCCAGGTTCATGTCCACGTTCAGGGCCAGGCCATGAAAGGAACAACCGTGGCGAATCCGCAAACCCAGAGAAGCGATCTTCGCTCCGTCGACGTAGACGCCGGGAGCATCCGGCTTGGCCACGGCAGTGACGCCGTAGCTGGCCAACAGTTCGATCAGGCAGCGCTCCATGCGACTGACCAGATCACGCACGCCGAAACCGAGTCGACGCACATCCAGCAGCAGATAGGCTACCAACTGCCCTGGGCCATGGTAGGTCACCTGACCGCCGCGGTCGACCTGCACCACCGGAATGTCTCCCGGCAGCAACAGGTGCTCGGCCTTGCCGGCCTGGCCCTGGGTGAACACCGGCGGATGTTCAACCAGCCAGATTTCGTCCGGGGCCGCGGTGCCACGCTCGTTGGTAAAACGTTGCATGGCCTGCCAGACCGGCTCGTAAGCCATCTGGCCAAGCTCGCGAAAGCCCAGCGTGCCCGGCATCACAGCACCATGTGCACGAAACCGGTGGCCCGCAGTTCGCTGTTGATGTTGTACAGCTGATCCTGGTCGGTCGCGACGATGTGCAACTGGATGGTGGTGTACTTGCCGTTGCTGCTTTGACGCTCGTCGACACGCTCATCGTTGATACTGGCGTGTTTCTTGACGATGTCGATGATCTTGTCTTTGTTGCCGACGCCCGTATCGCTGATCACCTTAACCGGATAATCAACCTGGGGAAATTCGATCTTTGGCGCCTTTACTTCGGTGTCGGTCATGGCGTAACGGCCTCGTAAGCGTAAGCCCGGTAACGAACAAGGCCCCGCTCCGGATCGGAACGGGGCCATGCAGGTCAACTCGAATCAGTTGAACAAGCCGTAGAAGAATAGACGGATGCTATCCCACATGCGGCGGAAGATACCACCCTCCTCGACAGCGTCCAGGGCGATCAGGTCGGCGCTGTGCACCACCTTGTCGTCCAGTTTCACTTCGACTTTACCGATCACGTCGCCCTTGGCGATTGGCGCGGTCAGTTGCGGGTTCATGGTCATGCTGGCAGCGAGCTTCTTCAGCTGGCCTTTCGGCAGGGTCATGGTCAGGTCCTGTGCCAGACCAGCCTTGACCTGGCTGGTGGTACCTTTCCAGACCGGAGCCTGAGCCAGTTCGGTGCCCTTCTGGTAGAAGGTCTGGGTTTCGAAGAAGCGGAAACCGTAGGTCAGCAGCTTCTGGGTTTCGGCGGCGCGAGCCACTTCGCTGTTGGTGCCGAACACCACGGCGATCAGGCGCATGCCGTCACGTACGGCCGAAGACACCATGCAGTAGCCGGCCTCGTCGGTGTGGCCGGTTTTCAGACCGTCGACGGTCTTGTCGCGCCACAGCAGCAGGTTGCGGTTAGGCTGTTTGATGCCGTTCCAGAAGAACTCTTTCTGCGAGTAGATCGCGTAGTGAGCCGGATCTTCGTGGATGATCGCGCGCGCCAGGATCGCCATGTCGTGAGCCGACGAGTAGTGCTCGGGGTTCGGCAGACCGGTCGGGTTCATGAAGTGGGTATTGGTCATGCCCAGATCGGCGACGGTCTTGTTCATCAGGTCGGCGAAGGCGTCTTCGCTGCCGGCGATGTGTTCAGCCACCGCGACGCTGGCGTCGTTGCCGGACTGGATGATGATGCCGTGAAGCAGGTCGCTGACAGTGACCTGCGAGCCGACCTTGATGAACATCCGCGAACCGCCGGTGCGCCAGGCGTTTTCGCTGACGGTCACCGGGTCGTTTTCACCGATCTGGCCGCGACGGATTTCCAGCGTGGCGATGTACGCGGTCATCAGTTTGGTCAGGCTGGCCGGCGGCAGACGCTGATCACCGTTGTTCTCCACCAGCACGTTGCCGCTGTTGGCATCCATGAGCACGTAGGATTTGGCGGCCAGTTGTGGTGGCGACGGCATCATCTCGGCCGCGAAGGCGGCTGGCGAGAGGAGCAGCGGGACTAGCAGACACAGGCGTTTGGCAAAGGTGGTGATGTTCATCCGTCTCTCGAAATCGCTAATGGAAACTGTCCTGGCGGACAAAATTTAATCAGATGTCTTTCAGGCTTTGCCCGAAACCTGCCTGCGCGACGATCATGCTGCGTTAAAAACAGATTCGGAATGCTCATGTAGGTCCCCTACACTCCGCTTCCTCACCTGTTTTTGCCTTGCCTGATCGCCGCTCGGCGAGCTTTCGAGCAAACCCTACGAGCATCGCGTGTTCAGTTGCTCACTCCAGTCACCCTTGCCGGGCTTTTGTTCTTCGACGAGCCAACAACCTGGTTCACCCCCCAATCGCTGGTGAACCGTCAATCAAGTCCTACGTTTACTCGGTGACCACACTTGGCGAACCCAGGTTGGCCAGGCGCACGCTGTTCTGTACCTGGGCAATTTCACCCGGCGAACCGATCGGTCCCAGGCGAACCCGGTGCAGGGTCTGCTGATTGCGCACGATCGAGCTGATGAACACCGGAGCGCTCACCATCCCGCTGAGCTTCGACCTCAGGAGTTCTGCAGCGTCCGGGTTGGCGAACGCGCCCACCTGCAGATACTGGCCAGATGCTGGTGCAGAAGCGTTTTTTTTTGCATCGAGCTGGACTGGCACGACGGCCGCGGCGTGTTGCTGCGGCGGCGGAGTCCATTGCTCGACGGTGCCGGCCGAGGCCGTGATCACCGGGGCGCTATTCTGCGCGACTTGCGGCTCGTTGAGCATCAATGGCGCCGGACGGCCCTTGGCGGCCCACCATTGCTGCGGGTCGATGCCTTCGACCTTGACCCGCGCGGTGCCGATTTCGGCATAACCGAGCTTTTTGGCGGCGGCGTAGGAAAGGTCAATGATCCGGTCCGAGTAGAACGGCCCGCGGTCGTTGACCCGCAGGATCACGCTCCTGTTGTTGTCCAGGTTGGTCACCCGAACGTAACTCGGCAGCGGTAATGTCTTGTGGGCGGCACTCATGCCATAAAGGTCGTAGACCTCGCCGTTGGCGGTGTTCTGACCATGAAACTTGGTGCCGTACCAGGACGCGGTGCCGGAGGCCACGTAGGTCTTGGACTCCTGCAGCGGGAAATAGGTCTTGCCCAGCACCGTGTAGGGGTTGGCCTTGTACGGGCCGGTGTGCAGGGTCGGCGTTGCATCGGGGATGCGCGACACATCGACGTCCCACCACGGCGCGCCATCCTTGTGGGCCCGGTTGATGTCCAGGCCCGGCTGCGAACGTACGGCGGTGGTCGGCTTCTGACTTGGCGAACGGCTGGTCGAACAACTGGCGACCAGCACCGCCAACGCAGCGAAAGCCACCAGCTTCAGGGGTTTATTGATAGGCAATGCCCGCATTACTTGACGCCCCGTGCTTGTACCAGCTGTTCAGACAGTTGATGTACGGCCATGGCGTACATCACGCTGCGGTTATAACGCGTGATCGCGTAGAAATTCTTCAGGCCCATCCAGTATTCCGGACCATTGTCGCCTTCCAGGCGGAATGCGGTGACCGGCATGTCATCGCGCAGCGCATCATGACTCGACCAGCCCAGCGCTCGCAACTCCCCGACGGTTTTCGTCGGCTCGATGCCGGTGGTCAGGCCTTCATCCACCTGCTCACCGCGCACATCCGCACGACTGACCACCGGCTCGCCGGCGACCCAGCCGTGACGCTTGAAATAGCTGGCGACGCTGCCGATCGCATCATCCGGGTTGTTCCAGATATTGATGTGGCCGTCACCGTCGAAATCCACCGCGTAGGCGCGAAAGCTGCTCGGCATGAACTGCGGCAGGCCCATCGCGCCGGCATAGGACCCCTTGAGGGTCAGCGGGTCGACCTGCTCCTCGCGCGCCAGCAGCAGGAACTCACGCAGCTCCTTGCGGAAAAATTCGGCACGGGGAGGATAGTCGAAACCCAGCGTGGACAAGGCATCGATCACCCGGTAATTGCCGGTATTACGTCCGAAAAAGGTCTCAACGCCGATGATCGACACGATCACCTGGGCCGGAACGCCGTATTCCTGCTCGGCGCGGGCCAGAGTCGCCTCGTGCTGGCGCCAGAAGTCCACACCGCGGGCGATGCGTGCGTCGGTGATGAACATCGGCCGGTATTCTTTCCACTGCTTGACCCGTTCGGCGGGTTTGGAAATGGCGTCGAGAATCGCCTGTTTGCGCTGGGCCTCGCGGAACACGGCCATCAGCTGTTCGCCGGCGAAACCGTAATCGCGGGTCATTTCACCGACGAATTCGGCCACCTGGGGCGAGCCTTCGTAATCGCCGGCCAACGCTTCCTGCGCGCTGCCAAGGATGCCTACCAGGCCGAGCCACGGTGCGTATCGTGTCGCCCAGTCACGCATTACTTGCATTGAACTCTTCACCTTATTCAAACCTGTGCGATCCACTTGCGATGGGTATGGATCGACATCAAAACCCCAAACGCTGACAGCAGCGTCACCAGCGAAGTTCCGCCGTAGCTAATGAACGGCAACGGCACCCCCACCACCGGCAACAGGCCACTGACCATACCGATGTTGACGAAAACATAAACAAAAAACGTCATGGTCAGTGCGCCAGCCAACAGTTTGCCGAACAGCGTTTGCGCCTGGGCGGTAATCACCAGGCCACGACCGATCAGCAACAGATAGATCAGCAGCAATGCGCAAATGCCCACCAGGCCGAACTCTTCGCCGAGTACGGCAATGATGAAGTCGGTGTGGCTTTCCGGCAGGAAGTCCAGGTGCGACTGGGTGCCCAGCAGCCAGCCCTTGCCGAACACGCCACCGGAACCGATGGCGGCTTTCGACTGGATGATGTTCCAGCCGGTGCCCAACGGATCGCTTTCCGGGTCGAGGAACGTCAGGATCCGCTGTTTCTGGTAGTCGTGCATGATGAAGAACCACATCGCAACCGACACCGGAATCGCCGCCGCCAGCACGCTGAGAATCCAGCGCCAGCGCAATCCACCCATGAAAAGCACGAAGGCGCCACCGGCCAGAATCAGCAGCGAAGTGCCGAGATCCGGCTGACGCACGATCAGGGCGAACGGCACACCGATCAGCAGCAGACTGATACCGACGTGTTTGAGCTGCGGCGGCAGCGTACGTTTGGACAGGTACCAGGCGATGGTCGCCGGCATCAGGATCTTCATGAATTCCGAGGGCTGGAAGCGAATCACCCCGGGGATGTTGATCCAGCGGGTCGCACCCATTGCGTTGTGGCCCATGATGTCCACCACCATCAGCAACACCACGCCGATCACGTAGCCAAGCGGCACCCAGCGCGCCATGAACCTTGGTTCGAACTGGGCGATGACGATCATCGACACCAGACCGATGCCAAACGATGTGGCCTGTTTGGCCAGCAAGTCCCAGCTCTTGCCGCTGGCCGAATACAGCACGAACAGGCTGCCGGCCGCGAGAATCAACAACAGCACCAGCAACGGGCCGTCGATATGCAGACGTTGCAACAGCGTCGCCCGGCGACGCATCACATCCTCGCTGGAGAGCATGCGATCGAAATTATTCATCACGGGCCGTAGCCTCCGCACTGATAGGGCTGGCGTATTCGGCCTTCAACCGTCCGTCCTGATCCAGCAGCCAGGCATCCATGACCTGCCGCACCACCGGTGCCGCGACGCCGGAACCGGACTCACCGTTCTCGACCATCACCGACACCACGATCTTCGGGTCATCCGCCGGCGCGAAACCGACAAACAGGGCGTGGTCGCGGTGGCGCTCCTGAACCTTGGAACGGTCGTATTTCTCGCCCTGTTTGATCGCCACAACCTGCGCCGTACCCGACTTGCCGGCGATCCGGTATTGCGCGCCGATCGAAGCCTTGCGCGCGGTGCCGCGGGCACCGTGCATTACCTGCTGCATGCCGTGGTTGACCTTGTTCCAGTCGGACGGGTCGCGCAGGATGATGTCCGGCATCGGGTTTTCATCCTTGGGCTTCTCGCCTTCGATGGTCTTGGCCAGATGCGGGCGGTTCCACACGCCCTTGTTGGCCACCAGCGCCGTGGCCTGGGCCAGTTGCAGCGGGGTCGATTGCATGTAGCCCTGGCCGATCCCGAGAATCAGGGTTTCGCCGGGGAACCACGCCTGACGCCGGGTCGCGCGTTTCCACTCGCGGGACGGCATCAGGCCGGGGGATTCTTCGAACATGTCCAGCGAGACCTTCTGGCCGATGCCGAACTTGTTCATGTAGGCCGACAACCGGTCGATGCCCAGCTTGTGTGCCAGGTCATAGAAGTAGGTGTCGTTGGACCGCATGATCGCCGTGTCGAGGTCGACGAAGCCGTCCCCGGTGCGGTTCCAGTTGCGGTACTTGTGATCGTAGTTGGGCAGCATGTAGTAACCGGGGTCGAACACCCGGCTCGACGCCGTCACCACGCCCGCATCGAGACCGGCAATCGCCACCGCCGGCTTGATCGTCGAACCCGGCGGGTACAGACCGCGCAGCACGCGGTTGAACAGCGGCCGGTCGATCGAATCGCGCAGCTCGGCGTAGGCCTTGAAGCTGATGCCGGTGACGAACAGGTTCGGGTCGAAGCTCGGCTGGCTGACCATCGCCAGCACTTCGCCGGTTTTCGGATCGAGCGCCACCACCGCGCCACGCCGACCGCCCAGCGCAGCCTCGGCAGCTTCCTGCAACTTGATGTCGAGGCTCAGGACAATGTCCTTGCCTGGCACCGGATCGGTACGCTTGAGCACGCGCAGGACGCGGCCACGGGCGTTGGTCTCGACCTCTTCGTAACCCACCTGACCGTGCAGCTCGGCTTCATAGAAGCGCTCGATGCCGGTCTTGCCGATGTGGTGGGTGCCGCTGTAGTTGACCGGATCGAGGGTCTTCAGCTCTTTCTCGTTGATCCGCCCCATATAGCCCACCGAGTGCGCGAAATGTGCGCCCTGCGGGTAATGACGCACCAACTGCGCGACCACCTCGACGCCCGGCAGACGGAACTGGTTCACCGCGATCCGGGCGATCTGCTCTTCGGTCAGTTCGAACAGGATCGGCACCGGCTCGAACGGCCGGCGGCCCTGGCGCATGCGTTTCTCGAAGATCACCCGGTCTTCCGGCGTCAGTTCCAGCACTTCGACGATCACGTCGAGCACCTGCTGCCAGTCGCCGGAGCGCTCGCGGGTCATGCTCAGGCTGAAGCTCGGACGGTTGTCCGCCACCACCACACCGTTGCGGTCGAAAATCAGGCCACGGGTCGGCGGGATCGGCTGGACATGCACCCGATTGTTTTCCGACAGAGTCGAGTGATATTCGTACTGAATCACCTGCAGGTAATACAGCCGCGCAATCAGCACGCAGATCAGCGCCACCACCGCAATTGCACCGAACACGACGCGACCACGCACCAGACGGGCGTCTTTTTCGTGGTCCTTGATGCGGATCGGCTGAGACATGAGGGCGGATTACTTGTGGTAAGGGTGGCCGGACAGCACGGTCCAGGCACGATACAACTGCTCGCCGATGAGGATGCGCACCAGCGGGTGCGGCAACGTCAGCGGCGACAGCGACCAGCGCTGATCCGCGCGGGCACAGACTTCCGGCGCCAGCCCTTCCGGGCCACCGACCATGAAGTTGACCGTGCGCGAGTCCAGGCGCCAGCGATCGAGTTCGACCGCCAGTTGCTCGGTGCTCCACGGCTTGCCATGGACCTCGAGGGTGACGATCCGCTCGTTCTGCCCGACCTTGGCCAGCATGGCTTCGCCTTCCTGACGGATGAAGCGGGCCACGTCGGCGTTCTTGCCACGGGTATTGAGCGGAATTTCCACCAGTTCCAGCGCCAGCTCGGACGGAAGACGCTTGGCATACTCATGCCAGCCTTCTTCCACCCACTTGGGCATGCGTGAACCGACGGCGATCAGTCGCAGTCGCACAGCAATCCCTTACAGCTGGTCTTTGTTGAGCTTGGTGAAATGCTCGTGGGTGTTTTCCGGGCTGTGGTGCTTGGCGTCCGCCGCACGGCTCTGCTCGGCACCGGCCCACAGGCGTTCCAGGTCGTAGAACTGACGTGCCGAGGCAGTCATCATGTGCACGATCACCAGGTCCAGGTCCAGCAGCACCCAGTCGCTGTCGCCCTTGCCTTCTTCGCCCAGCGGCCTGGCGCCCTGCTTTTTCACTTCTTCGCGAACCTTGTCCAGCATCGCGTTGATCTGGCGGTTGGAGGTACCGGTGGCGATGATCATGTAGTCGGTGATGCTCTGCTTGTCGCGCACATCAATGATCTGGATGTCCTGGGCCTTGACGTCTTCCAGGGCTGCAACGGCCACCTTGACCAGTTCGTCGCCCTTCAGCGGTTCGTTGGTGTTGACCGGTTCTGGCAGCGGGGCGCTCTTGAATGTGCCTTTGCGCTTTACTTTGGTTTGGTCTTTGTCAGTCATATAAAACTCGTTTTGCTCATATTTTCGGCGGCTTGGCGACACGTGGATTCGTATCAGTGAAGCACGCCTTGTTCAGTTCGACGCACGGTACAGACCGTGCGCATCGATGTAGGCCAGGACCGCGTCGGGCACCAGGAAACGTACCGACTTACCGCTGGCCAGCAGTTGACGGATCTGGGTGGCGGAAACCGCGAGCGGTGTCTGCCAGACGAATGCAATCTGTCCGCTCGGCCCCTTCAGGGCCAGCGGGTCGCTCACCGAACGCGCTGCCAGCAGGTTGCGCAAGGCATCCGGCGGTTCGCTGTCGGCGTCCGGGCGCTGTAGCACCAGGATGTGGCAATGCTGGAGCAACTCTTCCCAGCGATGCCAAGTGGGCAGGCCGCAAAATGCGTCCCAACCCAGAAGCAGAAAAACCTGGGTCTCGGCGGCCATTTCTGCCCGCAGCGACTCCAGGGTATCGATGGTCCAGGACGGCTTGTCCCGCTGCAATTCGCGGGCGTCCACCACCAGCGGAGGCACACCGGCCACCGCACATTCAACCATTGCCAGCCGATCCTGCGCCGACACTTGCGGCGTATCGCGGTGCGGCGGCCGGGCGCTGGGCATCATGCGCAGCTCATCGAGCCCCAGCGCTTCGGCAACTTCCAGCGCACCACGTAGATGGCCGACATGCACCGGATCGAACGTCCCGCCCAGCACACCAATGCGCCGGGGACGGGATTGCTCGCCGGGTTTCGGCGCTTTCAGGTCGAGGTCGGACAAGTCAGACCGTCGCCTGGCCGCGTAACTGGCCATCACCGACCACGATGTACTTCTCGCAGGTCAGTCCTTCGAGGCCCACCGGGCCACGGGCGTGCAGCTTATCAGTAGAAATGCCGATCTCGGCACCCAATCCGTATTCGAATCCGTCGGCGAAGCAGGTCGGGGTGTTGATCATCACCGATGCCGAGTCGACCTGAGCCACGAACTGGCGGGTGTCGGCGAGGTTTTCGCTGACGATCGAGTCGGTGTGATGGGAGCCGAAACGGTTGATGTGCTCGATGGCCTGATCCAGGCCATCCACCACGCGGATCGACAGGATCGGCGCCAGATATTCGGTGCTCCAGTCTTCTTCGGTCGCCGCTACGGCTTCGATGATCGCCCGGGTGCGTTCGCAGCCACGCAGCTCGACGCCTTTGTCGCGGAACTGTCTGGCCATCGACGGCAGGAAATCCTTCGCCACACGTTGATCGACCAGCAACGTTTCCATCGCACCGCAGATGCCATAGCGATAGGTCTTGGCGTTGAAGGCAATGCGCTGGGCTTTCGGCAGGTCGGCGTGTTCACTGACATAGACGTGGCAGATGCCGTCCAGATGCTTGATTACCGGTACACGGGCGTCACGACTGATGCGTTCGATCAGGCCACGGCCACCGCGCGGCACGATCACATCGACGTACTCGGGCATGGTGATCAGCGCGCCAACGGCGGCGCGGTCGGTGGTTTCCACCACTTGCACCACGGCGGCCGGCAGTTCGGCTTCGGCCAGCCCGCGCTGGATGCAGGCGGCAATCGCGCGGTTGGAATGAATCGCTTCGGAACCGCCGCGCAGGATGGTCGCGTTGCCAGACTTCAGGCACAGGCTCGCAGCGTCAATGGTCACGTTGGGACGGGATTCGTAGATGATCCCGATCACGCCCAGCGGCACGCGCATCTTGCCGACCTGAATGCCCGACGGACGGAAGCTCATATCACGGATAGCACCGACCGGATCCGGCAGCGCTGCGACCTGACGCAGGCCGACGATCATGCCGTCGATGCGCGCCGGGGTCAGTTCCAGACGTTCCAGCAGCGCCGGCTCCAGACCGTTGGCGCGACCGGCGGCCAGATCCTGTTCATTGGCTGCCGCAAGCTCGGCGCGGGCGGCGTCCAGGGCATTGGCGGCAGCCAGCAGGGCGCGGTTTTTCTGCGCGGTGCTGGCACGGCCGATGACGCGGGAGGCTTCGCGGGCGGCGCGACCCAATCGGGTCATGTAGTCAAGAACGGACTCAGTCATGGTCTGCTGGGGTCTTGGCAAAGAGGAAAGCGGCAGATTATAGCTGTCGCGTCCCGGGACTAACAGCGGTGACGGGCGGATGGTCGAAATGGACCACGATTTGCCGACGTTCAGCCGGGATTAAGCCTTGAATTGTTATCATCACGACCTCCTCCGCCTGGATAAACCCTGTTTGCCATGTCCAACCTGACCGTTCGCGCCACCTCCACGCGCCAGCCTGTCGGCCTTGCGGACGCTTTTTTTGACCGTGACGCCCAGACACTGGCCCGCGATCTGCTCGGCAAAGTCATTCGCCACCGCGTCGGCGATTTGTGGCTCAGCGCCCGAATCATCGAAACCGAGGCCTATTACTGCGAGGAAAAAGGCAGTCACGCGTCCCTCGGCTACACAGAAAAGCGTAAGGCTTTGTTTCTGGATGGCGGCCACATCTATATGTACTACGCCCGTGGTGGCGATTCGCTGAACTTCAGCGCCCAAGGCCCCGGTAATGCGGTGTTGATCAAATCGGCCTATCCGTGGGTCGACGAGATCAGCGGCCCGGCCAGCCTGGCGCAGATGCTGTTGAACAATCCCGATGCTCAGGGTCGCCCGCGTCCCACGCAGAAGCTCTGCGCCGGACAGACCTTATTGTGCAAGGCGCTGGGACTGAAAGTGCCGGTGTGGGATGCCAAGCGCTTCGACCACGAAATTCTGCTGGTGGAAGACACCGGCCCTGTGCCAACCCACGTGATCCAGACCACCCGCCTGGGCATTCCCCATGGCCGTGACGAACACTTGATGTATCGCTTCGTCGATGCCGCCTATGCCCAGTGGTGCACGCGGAACCCGCTGCGCCGGGGTCAGGTCGAAGGTCGCGATTATTTTCTGCTGTGAATGCACACCCTGCGGCTCGCCGTTCAGGGACATCAATGAAATGGAGTGGTTTGTATGGGCCCATGGCTCGATAGCGTGACCGGGTGGCTGGCCGCCAATCCGCAGTGGCTGGCCGCCGCCGTGTTCATCGTGGCCTGCGTGGAATGTCTGGCGATTGCCGGGTTGATCGTGCCCGGCACAGTATTGCTGTTTGCCGTAGCAGTGCTGGCCGGCAGCGGTGCACTGTCGTTGAGCGAAACCCTGTTGCTGGGCTTTCTCGGCGGGATTCTCGGCGATGTGGTTTCGTATTTCCTCGGTCGCCACTTCCACCAGAATATCCGGCGCTTGCCGGGGTTGCGCCATCATCCGGAATGGATGGCCGGCGCCGAAACCTATTTCCAGCGCTACGGCATCGCCAGCCTGCTGGTCGGGCGTTTCATTGGCCCGTTGCGGCCAATGTTGCCGATGGTCGCCGGGATGTGCGACATGCCCTTCCCGCGCTTCGCCGCCGTAAGTCTGCTGGCAGCCGCCGGCTGGAGTCTCGCCTACCTGCTGCCGGGCTGGGCCACCGGGGCGGCGATTCGCCTGCCACTGCCGGAAGGTTTCTGGCTGCAGGCCGGGATCGTTGCCGGCAGCATCGCGGTGATGGTCGGCCTGAGCGCCAACAGCAGCCTGCGCCGCCATCGCCGGGCCGCGATCTGGATCGGCAGCATGAGCCTGTTGATCCTGATCGGCTTGTTCATCGGTTACCCATATCTGACCGCCCTCGATCAGGGCGTCATGACCCTGGTACAGGAACACCGCCGCCCGGCGCTGGATGAGGTGGCAGTGGTTTTTACCCTGATCGGTGAATTTCGCAACATGCTGTTGTTCAGCGCCCTGCTGACCGCGCTGTTGTTGCTGTGCCGTCAGTGGCGCCATGCGATTTTCGTGGGCGGCACCCTGCTCGTCACGGCCCTGGCCAATACCGGAACCAAACTGTTTTTCGCCCGGGTACGCCCCGAAGTACTCACCGATCCGCTCACCAGCTACAGCATGCCCAGCGGCCATGCGTCCGGATCGTTCGCGCTGTTCCTGGCGCTCGCCGTGCTGGCCGGACGCGGGCAGCCGTCGCGCCTGCGCCTGACCTGGCTGTTGCTCGGTTGTATACCGGCGCTGGCCATTTCCCTGTCAAGGGTGTATCTGGGCGCGCACTGGCCAACCGATGTCCTGGCCGGCGCCATGCTCGCTGCCTGCGTGTGCGCGGCGGGTCTGTGGTTCAGTCAACGCCAGGCACCTCTGGGTGCGATGCCGCAGAAAGTCTGGTGGCTGATATTGCCGGCGCTGGTCGCCCTGTTTGGTTTCTTCGTCTTGCGGCACCTGCCACACACCTTGTTGCGATATGCCTACTGAGCCTGCGCTCCACGCTGAGCGGCGCACGCCTGGGCGGTGAACGCCGGCAAACATTTGGCAAAGTAAAAGCTCATGAACAAGTCCGTGCCCCATGCCACATTCCGGCAGCTGCACCACAAACGGACTTGTGAAAAGAGCGATGACTTTGATGAATCAACCGATCCACCCACTTCGGGCTGACCGACCGTCAGCGCCAATCAAAATATCCGACCCGACCGGCCAATCGGATCAGGCCATCCGGAACAGCCCCTCGCACTCGGGAAAAAAGCCGGGGCTCGCGGACCTGGACGCCCTGTTCGGTCCGTTGCGCATCGGTGAATACAGCGTCAGTCGCCAGACACTTCAAGCATTGGGTGGACGGGTCAACGGGCAACCCCTGTCGCCGACCACCACCTACTTTGCCGAACCTGACCAGGCATTCATCGATGCGCTGGAATTCGATACCGTTCAGATGGAACAACGGATGCGCTCCGTGCCCTCGCCGGAAAACCACCAGATCCCGCCCCTGCTGTACGAAATCGTCACCCAGCGCTCCCCCCATGCGGCACCGCTCATGCGCGAAATGCCCACAGGCGAGTTCGCTGACGCCATGAACAAGATCAATCATTTGCTGAACGCCACCCAACGTCTCGACATTCGTCGGGATCCGCTGCCCGAGCACTTGCCGGACTGGGTCGACAAAGCCAAAAGTCGCGGAATGACCAGCATGGGCGTCGGAATGCAGGCGTATGGACTCTACAGCGCTTACATCGGGGCTATCGATGCCCTGAAGAAAGGCGATACGCATGAAGCGCTGATAAACGTTGGCGGAGGCGCCGCGGAAATCACCTCACTGGGCGTCGAGTACGCGCTGAGCAAGAGCGGGGAGCAAATGCTCCGTCAGGGGTCAATGGCCTTCGAACAATTCGGCAGGACGTCCATGGGCAAGTGGCTCTGTCGCGGGGCCGGGTTGATCGCCAGCGTGCTGACACTGCCGTTCGATATCTACGTCGCGATCAAATCCTTCAACGATGCCGCCAAGACTCAGGGCAAGGAAGCACAGGATCTGTATGTGACGGGCGGGCTGAGCGTGTTCAGCGGCGCATTGTCCCTGGCACTTGGCTGCGCGGCATTGGCGGGTTTCCAGGCAGCGGGCCCGGTGGGGATTGCCGCTGCCGCAATAATGATCGTCGGGGCCAAGATCTATGGTGCCGTGCGAGCCGTCGACGACATTGACGATTACATCGAGCTGACGGTGAACGAGCGCTGGCGCGCCGGCTGGTTTGCGTTCACCGGACAGGATCAGGACAAGGCGCTCATGGATCGATTGCTGATCGCCAGGACCACCGCGGACTATGCCAAAGCCCTGAAAACTCGCAGCCTGAATTGGCTGAACAGTGAATTCAGGGAAACCGTCGATGTGATTGTCAACGGTCGATTTGAAGTGACGCTGCAACCCACCCGCCTCTATCGCTATCAATGGGACAAAGACAAGGGTGAAACGCCCTGCACCCTCGAAAACCTCCCTGTCATCAAAGATACGGACGACTCATATGACGCGCGTGAGGGCTTACCAGATTCGGACTACGTCGTCTCCATCACCGCAAGTGACCCTGCCAAAGGGGTTTTCTGGAATCTGGGCGGTGGCCATGACACGGTGCAGGGCATTCAGGAAAAGCCGAATTTCTTCAGCTACACCACAGGCCGGAAAACCCTCAGTGGTGGCAACAGAAACGACTCCTTTGTATTTCAGTCGGCATCAGAAGCACTCTCATACGATCCGATCAGGGCCAGCGAGCTGTCGGGTGGAGACGGAATCGATCTGTTGTGGCTTCAAGGTACGCACAGGCACCTGGATCATGTCCTCGCCCCACCCCGCCACCTCGGTTATGACATAGACCTGAAAAACGGCAAGCTGTCGCTGCGACCCGTGAACCCGATGTCAGAGCCGGTGCTGCATTCGACGCTCGAGTCCATCGAAAAGGTCGAAACACTTGCCGGCGCAACCAATCGGGTCATCGGCTCCGATCAGGCGGACAGCATTGCGGCCAATGGCAACGATCACGTCGATGCCGGCGCCGGAAATGATCAGATATCTGTACGTGGCCTGCATGTCACCGTCGACGGCGGTCGCGGCAGTGATACCTATTATCTCGATCCGATGAGCCTCAAGGTCTCCATCACCGAGGACGGCCTGGAGCCGAGCAAGGTCTATCTGGGGGTATCGATGGAAGCCATCCAGCGCTGGTTCATCCGGGATAACGCGCTGGTGATCGAGTCGCTTCGAGACGATGATCCGCGCTCGCCCAGGCGCGAACTGATACTGGAGAACGCTTACCGGCCCCTCGATGGCAAACGCATCCTGCACCACGACAAATGGGCGTTCATCACCCAGGACGGTTTCCATTTGCAACCGGACTGGCCTGGCGAGATTCCGCAGCACGGCGATCTGCCCATCAGTGTCACCCTCCTCACATCGGGCATACCCAAGGCATCTCCGGTGCAGATCAACGATCATCCGCACGTTCTGGCAGCTCGGGCACAGTCCCACTATTTCGTCTCCCGCCAGACCCGTCGCGCCGCCCTGATCGCCCCGAAAGACAGCCTTCCGTCGCACAGCACCGTGTATGTCGATTTCGACAGCGAGGAAATTGTCAGCGTCCGTGCCACTTACGTGGTGAGCATCACGGAGATGGAGGCGTTCACGTTCCTCGATTACGACAATGTCCATTTCACCCTCACCTTCGCTGGAGGGGCCCGGCTCTCGTTGCATGCAAACGTGACAGGAAGTCAGGATCGGAAGACTGACATGGGCGCCGGTAACATGGCCGCCGGGTGGGCAATGAATCATCCCTTGACCCTGGTGATGCGTGATGGTGTTTCCTACCACCTGGACTTTCCCCGGAACGACTATCTGGAGGATGCAAAAAATCCGGGGTACCGGGTCATCGAAAGCCGTGCCTCACTGCGCGAGCGGGCCGGCCGATACCTGTTCGTCAGTCCCTCTGTCAGCAAGCGCTCCCTGAAGAACACGCCGCAACGGGTCGACTTTCTGGCCACCGAGCACAACGCAACCTATTGGCTGGAAGGAAGATCGGCAAGCTATGAGCTTTTTCTCGCGAGCAATCTCTCCATCCGTCTGTCCACCGCCGACGCTGACGCCAGACTTTCCGGATCCTCCACCTGGCTGATTCATACCCACCTTTTGCAGGAGAAGGTCACCCTTCGCGACCTGAGCATCAACAACGACCTGATCAAAATCGGCAGTGTTCACCTTCACCTGCCGGACAGCAACGATCCAGGACTGCCACTGGAAACCGTCGAGGTGGCGATCTCGTCCGGGAACCGTTACCGGATCAATGCCCTGTTCGAGGTGATTGGTCTCTGCGCTGCGGATGCCCGGGCCTACCCGACAATTGATGCCCTGGTTCAGGACGTCATTGACCATCAGCGTCGCGACGAACTTGAAAGCAATGATGTGCAGGTCCTGAATCTGCGTCTGCGCGATGGCGACTCCGACCGGATTTTCTACAACGTCGCCACCGACAGCTGGAGGCTCGCCAGCGACCCGTCCCGGGTGATATCGATCGAACACCTGTCCATCGTCAAGGAATGACACCATGCGCCCCAAATCACCCCCACTGCCGGCAGTGTCCAGGATCAACACATCTGCCGACCCGTCACTGCAACCTCCCCGGCTGCGGCCAACGGGTCAGGCCCCACAATCACCTGATTCACTTTCCGGTCCGGTCATATCGGGCAATCGAACCCTGGGGCATCAACTGCCATCCGCAGCGACACCCGTTCCGCCAGGCGTCAAAGTCTCGGACCTGCCTGAGGTGCCCCGGGCATCGGCAACCCTGTTGAGCGACTATCTGTTGAGCCCCGGCCTGCTGCGCAACATGCAACCGGCCAATGAAGAAGGCTTGCGCTATGTCGTCGGACGCAAGTTCGTCGATGTGAAAAACCACGGCACCGTATATGTGGAGTTCGATCCGAACCTGGGCACCTATCGGGCGATGGATCTGTACAGGAAGCTGGCACCGGGACCTGCACTTTACAGAAACATCGACGAATCAACCTGGAGCCCTGCTCGACAGATCGATACCGTCCATCCGCTCAAGCGCCCGCATCCGGATATTCATGACGCTGAAGCGGCGGTGCCGGCAAGGCAGCCGCGAATCACATTGATGCCCGCCCGATTGAAAGCCACGACGTCCGAACTGCTGGATACACACTTCGCACGGTTGTACCCGCAGATGACTCAAGCGGAACGGCTCATGGAATTGCGCTCGTACAATCTATCGCCTCTCCAGCACGTCCGGCTGCGCGACGACCTGGCCGCCCATCCATCAGCGCTTCCGCAATGGCTCGCAGAGCACAAGCGCCGCTCACTGAACGCAGACGACCCAGCCCGCTATGAAGCACTGCATCAGGAAATAGAACCCCTGCTTCGGCCACTGAGAAACGGCAGGTTGTTGCTCAGTCATTTGGGCGACTACGGCGATTTCAGCGAGAGCGTCAGTGGTGAATTCCTCGACGGATTCCTTGCAAGGCTGGGCTACCTGCGCAACGGCAGCGACGTCCTGTACCGCACAGACATCCCGGCCCTGTTCCGGGCCGATGAACGGACGCCCTTTGAGTTCTACAACGATGACCGGATGTTGCCGCGACTCAAGCATCCTCGTGGAGCAACCACCGAGAAACCGATCAGCGCAACCGTCAGTCTGAAGCGGGTTGAGCGATATGCAGGCAGAGGCACGGGCTCCCCCGATCCAGAGTATCTGCTCTACAACAACCAGAAAAACAAATACCCCGGACGCAAGCCCGGTGACTCCGACAATGAATCAGGGGAATCCGACAATGACTGGTCCGAGGCTTCGGATGTGGAACTCGACTCCGAACGCAATTACGAAACCGTCCGGCACAATCAGACGATCATATTCGCCTACATCATCGACACGCGAAAAATGGAGGTCGTGCCGAGAGAGGAGAATCACCTGCTCAACAACGCCGCGAGGAACAAGGGTGCGTGGTTCCCGGAGGATGAACTTGAAGCGCTGATTTCAACGTCGAAACGGGGCATCGAGTCGGAACGTCTCTGGCTGCTCGACTCCACCCTCACTCGCGCGGCGAAAGTCGATGACATCGCTTATGAGGCAGGCTATCGACAGCGCAATGACATCGAAGCGCGGACCCATCAAGGCGTCGACAACCGATACGAATACGATGCCCTGATCGACAAGGTCGCCAACGCCGGCAAGCCGGTACTGACACTGGGCAAGGACAAGGAGTGGTTCGCCAACGACATCATCTGGCCCGAATAGCGTTTTTGGCTCTAGGCAAACAGCTCGCCCTGCAACTCATCGAGTAGCGCCTGGATCGCATCCAGCCGCTGCTGCGGATCATCGAGTTGCAGCAGGTCGATCTTGTCTTCCTCGGCAAACGGCAGCAGATAAGCCAGCTGATTGGCCAATGACTGCTGCCCCGCCGCATCTGCGCCCATGTTCAGCGCCTCGACCATCGGGTGTTCGGCCAGTGCCTTGAGCAGCGCCACCAGATCGGCGTCTTCATCCTGCAACGGTTGCTCGGGCTCTTCGTCGAGCCACTCGACCTCGGCCACGATCAATTGATCGCGCTGCACGTCGGTGCGCTGCACGATGAAGCGCCGCCCGCCCTGCACCCGGATGCCCAGCAGTCCGTTGTCCTGCTGCTGGAAATCGGTGATGCGCGCTTCGCAGCCGACCATGGCGAAACCTTCCGGCGCGACGCCGACTTCACTGCCTTCAAGGATGCACACCACACCGAACCCACCGCCCTGTTTCATGCAGCGGCCGATCATGTCCAGATAGCGCGCCTCGAAGATCTGCAAATCCAGATTGCAGCCGGGAAACAGCACCGTGTTCAGCGGAAAAAGCGGCAGACTCATAGACATTTCCTTACACCACCATCGACACCGCCAACGGCAGGAACACCGCCGTGGCCACGCCCATCAGACTCATCGCCAGCGCCGCGAAGGCGCCGCATTCATCGCTTTCCTGCAACGCCACCGACGTACCGACCGCGTGCGCTGTCATGCCCAGCGCCATGCCGCGCGCCTCGGGGCTGTGTACGCCCAGGCGAGTCAGCAGCGCCGGGCCGAAGATCGCACCGATCACCCCGGTGATCAACACAAACACCGCCGCCAGTGCCGCGACACCGCCGATCTGCTCGGCCACCAGCATGGCGATCGGCGAGGTCACCGACTTGGGCGCCATGGTCATCAGGATCATGTGATCGGCACCGAACCACCAGCCCAGCGCCACCCCCATGCCCGTGGCGACCACGCCGCCTATCACCAGCGTAGTAAAAATCGGCCAGAACAATTGGCGGATGCGCCGCAGGTTCAGATACAGCGGCACCGCCAGCGCAACGGTCGCCGGGCCCAGCAGAATGCTGAGGATCTCGGTGCTCTTGCGGTACTCGGCGTAGGTCAGGCCGCAGCCGACCAGCACGCCGATCACCAGCAGCATCGAGACCAGCACCGGTTGCAGGAAGATCCAGCGGGTTTTCTCGAACGCCGCCAGCACCAGTTGATAGGCACCCAACGTGATGCCGATACCGAACAGGGGGTGGTGAATCACCGAGGCCCAGGCGCCTTGCCAGTCAAACAGCATCAGGAATCCTCCGAAGGCGGCGCGTGACGCTTGACCAGCCGTTGCATCAGCACCCCGGCGAAGGCCATCGACAGAATCAGCGACACCATCAACGCCCCGACGATGGCCCAGAAATCCGCGGCAATCGCCGTGGCATACACCATCACCCCCACCGCTGGCGGCACCAGCAGCAACGGCAGGTAACGCAGCAGGCTGCCGGCCGCGAGGTTCAACGGCTCGCCGACTTCACCGCGCACGATCAGGAATACCAGCAACAGCAAAAGGCCGATGATCGGCCCCGGCAGCACCGGCAACAGCAAATGATTGAGGGCCGTGCCGAGCAATTGAAACAGCACCAGCCACGTCAGGCCACGTAGCAACATCCGACATCTCCGTCTTACTTTCCAACCCGCAAGTCGTCGGCATTATAAGCACGCCTGCGCTATGGATCGGCATTCGCCAAAAGCATGGTCGGTTGACCTGAGCAAATCGCCATGATGATCTACAGTGGTTCGCAGGGCGGTCAAATCCCCCACCTGAAAAACTATAAAACCGATGAACCCAAGGAGAGTCTCAATGCCCTATGTTCCAGTTGCAGAGCTCAAAGATTATGTCGGCAAGGAACTCGGACGTTCCGAATGGCTCACCATCGACCAGGAGCGCATCAACCTGTTCGCCGAAGCCACCGGGGATTATCAGTTCATCCATGTCGACCCGGTCAAAGCCGCGCAAACGCCATTTGGCAGCACCATTGCACACGGTTTCCTGTCGTTGTCACTGATCCCAAAACTGATGGAAGACATCCTGGTCCTGCCGCAAGGCGTGAAGATGGTGGTCAACTACGGCCTGGACAGCGTGCGTTTCATCCAGCCGGTCAAGGTCAATTCCAAGGTCCGGCTCAAGGTCGACCTCGGTGAAGTGACCGAGAAAAAACCTGGCCAATGGCTGCTCAAGGCCACCGCCACCCTGGAGATCGAAGGCTCGGACAAACCGGCCTACATCGCCGAACCGCTGTCGCTCTGCTTCGTTTAAGCGCCTGGATGCGAAACGGCTCACGCTGTTTCGCATCCGCTCCTCCCTGCCGGCTGTATAAGGTCACATAGCTGCGGCATACTCGGTCGCCTAATTGCCCGGATCCCGCTATGCGCTCATTCGCCCCTCTTGCTCCCCTTGCCTTGACACTGTTGCTGGCCGCGTGTGGCGACGGCGAATCGCTGTTGCCGCCGGATGCGCGCCTGCCCGACGGCGGCCGCTATCGCGGAGAACTGGTCAATGGCTTGCTGCAAGGTCAGGGCCGGGTCGACTACCCCAACGGCAGCTGGTACGCCGGGTCGTTCGACAAGGGGCAATGGCATGGCCAGGGCGAATGGCATGGCAGCAATGGCGAGGTCTATCGCGGCAACTTCCAGCAAGGGCTGTTCGACGGCCAGGGCACGCTGACCACCAACGCCGGCAGCTACACCGGCGGTTTCAAGCAGGGCCGGCGCGAAGGCGAAGGCACCCTCAAAGAAAACGCGATGACCTATCGCGGCGAGTTCAAGGCCGACCAGTATTCCGGTCTCGGTCGCCTCGAGCTGGATGACGGCAGCTCTTACCAGGGCCAGTTCGCCCACGGCAAACCCAACGGCGAAGGCCAGCGCGGCGATGCCAGCGGCAATCAGTTCACCGGCCACTTCGTCAATGGCCAGCTCGAAGGCAACGGCACCTTCAACAGTGCCGACGGCGACATCTACGTCGGCGGCTTCAAGAACAATCAACTGCACGGCAAGGGCCGCTACGAAAACGCCGACGGCGATGTGTGGCTCGGGCAGTTCAAGGAAGGCGCGCTGACCGGCAAGGGCGAACTGATCGGCGCCGACGGCAGCCACTACATCGGCTACTTCAACGACTGGCGCTTCAGCGGTCAGGGTCGCCTGAACCTGTCCGATGGCAGTTTCTACGTCGGCGGATTCGACAGCGACAGCTATTCCGGACGCGGCACCCTGGTGCTCACCGATGGCAGCGTGCTCAGCGGCACCTGGATCAACGGCCAGCGGGTACGCGATGCCGACGGCAAATTACTGCCGGACACCCTCGAACTCGGCCTGCTGGCCCAGGGTCGTCTGCTCGACGAGGCGCTGGCCAATGTGCCGGCCTCGACCCCGGCGGTGGAGCTCTACACCCTGACCCTCGGCGGCGACGGCAAGCAGAGCGTGTTCCTGCGCGAATCCGACTACGTGGCGAACATGCTCACCAGCCGCTTTGGCGCGTTTGGCCAGATTCGTCTGGTCAACCACCGCGACCACCTCGGCGACCGGCCGATGGCCACCCGTGAAAATCTGCGGCGCGCCGCTCAAACCCTGGCCGAACGCAGCGGCCCGGAAGACCTGGTGTTCATCTACCTGACCAGCCACGGCACCGCCGAGCACGAACTGGTGCTCGATCAGCCGCGCATGGAACTGGCCGACCTGCCCGCCGACGAACTCGCCGCCGTGCTCGCGCCCCTGAAGAATCGCGACAAGATCATTGTCATCTCCTCGTGCTATTCCGGTGGTTTCATTCCGGCGCTGAAGGACGAACGCACGCTGATCATGACCGCCTCACGCGCCGACCGCGTGTCGTTCGGCTGCTCCGAAGAAGCCAACTTCACCTACTTCGGCGATGCCCTGTTTGCCCAGGCGCTGAACCAGACCGACGACCTGGAGCAAGCCTTCAAACTGGCCAAGGCTACGGTCGCCGAGCGCGAACTGGCGGACAACTTCGAAGCCTCTGAACCGCAGATCTGGGCGCCGAAAACCGTGCTGGCGCACTGGCAACTGCTGCGTAAACAGCAAGCGAGAAAAGCCTTGCAAAGTGCTGCGTTGAACGACGGAGCGACAAAGAGCAACTAAGCTGAACAGTATCAAGGGAGAGACACTATGTACTTGACGCCTCAGCATGTCTTGCTTGCCGGAGCCACCGGATTAACCGGTGAACATCTGCTCGACCGTCTGCTCAACGAGCCGACGATCAGCCGCGTCCTTGCCCCCTCACGCCGGCCGCTGGCGGAACATCCGCATCTGGAAAACCCGGTCGGCGATCCACAGACGTTCCTTCCACAACTGGCCGGCCGGGTCGACATCGCGTATTGCTGCCTCGGCACCACCATCAAACAGGCTGGCTCTGAAGAGGCGTTTCGCGCCGTGGATCTGGACATGGTGGTGGCGTTCGCCAAGCGCGCCCGGGAAATGGGCGCAAGGCACCTGATCGTGATCAGCGCCCTGGGGGCCGATCGTCGGTCCTCGATTTTCTACAACCGGGTCAAAGGCGAGATGGAATACGCGTTGCGCGCGCAGGACTGGCCGCAACTGACCATCTGCCGGCCATCGCTGTTGCTTGGCGAACGCAGCGAGCCCCGTCTGGGCGAACAGCTTGCCGCGCCATTCTCCAAATTGATTCCCGGCAAATACCGCGGTATCGAAGCCTGCCAACTGGCCCGCGCCATGTGGCGGTTGGCGCTTGAGGAACAGGACGGAGTGCGGATCGTCGAGTCAGATGAATTGAGAAAGCTCGGCAAGTAAAAACAAAAAATCGCAGCCATCGGCTGCGATCTTTTTAGAGCCCGCCTGTCGCCTGAAAGCCTACGCCGATCACTGTCAGCAACGACAACGGCAACAGCAGCGTATCGAGCAACGCGCTGGCCGGCAGATCCACACCGGGATAGCTCGGTGCCTCGGCGCCAAACCGGTCCATCGCACAACACCCGCCATTCATCGCATACAGATCCAGCCGTGTGCCGGAATACACCACCGGCGCGCCGGGCTTGGCGGCATCCAGCGTGCGCGCGGTGGCGCAGCCGGTCAGTTGCAGGGCCAGCGCCATCAGCAACACAGCAGCCAGCAGCTTATTCATCGCTGCTCAGATGGTGTTCGCCCCAGCGCGGCAGCATGTCCTGGGGAATGCCCAGCAGATTGAGAATCCGCGCCACCACGAAATCGATCAGGTCATCAATCGTCTGTGGTTGGTGATAGAAACCCGGTGAGGCCGGCAGGATGGTCACGCCCATGTTCGACAACTTGAGCATGTGTTCCAGATGAATGCTCGAATACGGCGCTTCGCGCGGCACCAGAATCAACTGGCGACGTTCCTTCAACGTCACGTCCGCCGCCCGTTCGATCAGGTTGTTGCAGGCGCCGGTGGCAATGGCCGACAAGGTGCCGGTCGAGCATGGCACCACCACCATGGCGGCCGGGGCGCCGGAACCCGAGGCCACCGGTGACATCCAGTCTTCCTTGCCGTACACGCGGATCTGCCCGGCAGCCGCGCCGGTGTATTCGGTGAGGAACGCCTGCATCATTTGCGGCTTGGCCGGCAACGCCACGTCGGTCTCGGTGGCCATCACCAATTGCGCAGCCTTGGAGATCAGGAAGTGCACCTCGCGATCCTCGCGCACCAGGCAATCCAGCAGGCGCAAGCCGTACTGGGCGCCGGACGCGCCGGTCATCGCCAGTGTGATGCGTTCGGGGCCGTTGCTCTGCAAACGAGTGTTCATTTCAGCGCCTCGGCGAGTTTGCCGTGCAGGCCGCCGAAGCCGCCGTTGCTCATGATCACCACGTGAGTGCCGGGCTGAGCCTGGCTCTTCACGCGCTCAATGATGCCTTCCAGCGAATCACTGACGATCGACGGCACGGTGCACAACGCGGCGGTGCCTGCCAGATCCCAGCCGAGGTTGGCCGGGGCGTACCAGATCACTTGATCGGCATCGACCACGCTGTCCGGCAGACCGTCACGGTGGGCGCCGAGCTTCATCGAGTTGGAGCGCGGCTCGATGATCGCGATCAGCGGCGCATCGCCGATACGTTTGCGCAGGCCATCAAGAGTGGTGGCAATCGCGGTCGGGTGGTGGGCGAAGTCATCGTAGATGGTGATTCCCCGAACTTCCGCGACTTTCTCCATCCGGCGTTTCACGCTCTTGAACGCGCTCAACCCGGCGATGCCCATCGACGGTACAACGCCGACATGACGCGCCGCGGCCAGAGTGGCCAAGGCGTTGGCAACGTTGTGCTGACCGGTCAACTCCCACTCGACCACGCCTTGGGACACGCCTTCGAACATCACTTCAAACGCCGAGCCGTCGTCCTTCAGCAACTTGACCTGCCACTGACCGCCGGCACCGGTGGTTTGCACCGGGGTCCAGCAGCCCATCTCGATCACACGCTGCAAGGCCGGTTCGGTGGTCGGGTGAATCACCAGGCCTTCGCTCGGGATGGTGCGCACCAAGTGGTGGAACTGCCGCTCGATGGCTGGCAGATCGGGGAAGATGTCAGCGTGATCGAACTCAAGGTTGTTGAGGATCGCCGTGCGCGGACGGTAGTGGACAAACTTCGATCGCTTGTCGAAGAACGCGCTGTCGTATTCGTCAGCCTCGATCACGAAGAACGGCGTACTACCCAGACGTGCCGACACCGAGAAGTTCTGCGGCACGCCGCCGATCAGGAAGCCCGGGCTCATGCCGGCGTGTTCCAGTACCCAGGCGAGCATGCTGCTGGTGGTGGTCTTGCCGTGCGTACCGGCAACCGCCAGCACCCAGCGACCTTGCAGCACATGGTCGGCCAGCCATTGCGGGCCGGAAACGTACGGCAGGCCTTTGTTCAGCACATATTCCACTGCCGGATTGCCGCGGGACATGGCGTTGCCGATCACCACCAGATCCGGTGCCGGATCAAGCTGCGCCGGGTCGTAGCCCTGGGTCAACTGAATGCCCTGAGCTTCGAGCTGGGTGCTCATCGGCGGATAGACGTTGGCATCGGAGCCCGTCACGTGATGGCCCAGCTCTTTGGCCAGAACCGCCATCGAGCCCATGAAAGTCCCGCAGATACCCAGAATATGAATGTGCATAGTCGACCTCGTAAAACATGGCCGCAGGTTAGCGCAGGGAGGGGGAAATCGCACTCTTTAGCTGATCACCCGACATGATCGTTCCCACGCTCTGCGTGGGAATGCAGCACAGGACGCTCTGCGTCCAAAAGCGGACGCGGAGCGTCCGGGGAGACGTTCCCACGCAGAGCATGGGAACGATCGGCAGGAGTATTCAGGCGGTTCGGGCGATCCCGTGCTTGCGCAACTTTCTATAAAGCGTATTGCGACTGACGCCCAGTTGCTGCGCCGTATGGGTCATATGCCAACGCGTATGTTCCAGCGCATTGAGCAACGCCAGTCGCTCGGCATCTTCCAGCGGTTGTGCGGATGACGCTTCATCGGCTTTTACCAACAGTGGCTGAACCTGCCGAAACATCGCGGGCAGATCATCCAGCCCGATCCGCCCTTCATCGCACAACGCCGCCAGCGTGCGCAGCACATTGCGCAACTGCCGCACATTGCCCGGCCAGTTGAACCGCAGCAACGCCTGGCGCGCCGGTTCTTCGATCAGAATCGTTTCCCCGCCCGCCTCTTCGGCCAGCAGAAAATCGAGCAGCTGCGATTTGTCACTGCGCTCGCGCAATGGTGGCAGCGCCACTTCCAGCCCGTTGAGCCGGTAGTAAAGGTCTTCCCGAAAGCTGCCATCACCGACCCGCTCCAGCAAATTGCGGTGGGTGGCGCTGATGATCCGCACGTTGACCGCTTCCGGCTCGCCGCCGATCGGCACCACTTGCCGGTCTTCCAGCACTCGCAGCAGTCGGGTCTGCAGAGCCAGCGGCATGTCACCGATTTCATCGAGGAACAGCGTGCCGCCATCGGCCTGCTGCAACTTGCCGCGCATACCGTCCTTGCGCGCGCCGGTGAAGCTGCCGCCGCGATAGCCAAACAATTCGCTTTCGATCAGGCTTTCGGGAATCGCCGCGCAGTTGAGGGCAACGAAGGCTTTGCCGGCACGTTGACTGGCGTTATGCACAGCCTTGGCGAACGCTTCCTTGCCGGAGCCGGTTTCACCATTGATCAGCAGCGGAACGTCACGCTCGAACACCCGCAGCGACTTGCGGAAATCCGCCTGCAACGCCGCATCCCCCAGGCAAATCCCGGCAAGACGCGGCGCTTCCACAGGCGCGGGAGCCGGCGCGACCGGCAGCGGCCGGCGGGTCTCACCGCGCAGCACCGCAAACAGATGCCGCCCGTCACGGGTGCGCAGCGGCCAACTGGCGCTGGCATTGGCACTGGCACGCCCGAGCAACTCATCCAGCGAACAATCGAAAAACGCCTCCACCGGTTTGCCCAGCAAACCACCGCGAATATGGCCGAGCAGGTTCAAGGCACTCTGATTGACCGCGCTGATCCGCCCTTCCCCGTCAAACGCCAGCAACCCTTCGCTGAACAGCCCGACAGACTCGGCCTGAAGATGAAAACGCAGCAGCCATTGGTTATCGAAACAGCGCAGGAAGTAGCAGCTCTCGATCATCTTCGCCGACAGATTGACCAGCGCCATGGTGTGGAACTGGCTCTGGCGCGAGACGTCATGCCGAGCCGAGGAAACATCGAGCACCGCCAGCAGCTCGCCGTGCGGGTCGAACACCGGGCTCGCCGAGCAGGTCAGGCCGGTGTGACGGCCACGGAAGTGTTCATCCTGATGAATGGTCAGGGCCTGACGCTCGACAAGGCAGGTGCCGATACCGTTGGTGCCCTCGCAGGCCTCGCTCCAGTCGGAGCCCAACCACAGGCCGGCGCGTTCGAAAATCTTGCGTTCGGCCGGGGCGGTCACGCAGTTGAGGATCACCCCACGCGCGTCAGTCAGCAGCACCGCATGGCCGGCGCCGGAGAGTTGTTGATGCAGGCTGCTCATTTCATTGCCGGCGATCTGCAACACCTGTTGCAGCCGTTCGCGGCTTTCGAGGACGCGCCCGTGTTCGAGCACGGTCGGCGCCATGGTCAGGGCCGGGTCGAGGTGATAGTCCTCAAGACAACGCAGCCACGAGCGGGCAATCGACGGGTCGGCACCGGGGCCATGCAGGTGCGACTTGCCCTGGGTGACGGTGAGAACCTGTTGGGCATGGCGACTCAAATGGTTGTCGTGCATTTCTTATTATTCTCCCCGAGGCTCATCGGCCCATGCGTGAAGTGGTGACCAGCATCCTCCAGCCAACCGGTCTTTGCAATGCTGGCAAGACCGTCCGGTCATGGGCTGTGCCATAAGCGGTACAAACTGTCACCCGAGCTGTACCAATACCGTCACGGACGCTTGCCACTTGTCCGACACAAATCGCGCAAGGCCTTGATTTGCCTGCCCTGCACGGCAGTGGCCCGACCTTTGCTCTACGCTTATAGCAAGCGCTCATGCGCGTCTCTCTGATAAATACAACAGCCAAGGAGAACATCATGCGTTACGCTCACCCCGGTACTGAAGGCGCCAAAGTCTCGTTCAAAAGCAAGTACGGTAACTACATCGGCGGCGAGTTCGTCGCGCCTGTCAAAGGTCAGTACTTCACCAACACCTCGCCAGTAAATGGCCAACCGATTGCCGAATTCCCGCGCTCCACTGCCGAAGACATCGAAAAGGCCCTGGACGCCGCCCACGCTGCTGCCGATGCCTGGGGTTCCACTTCTGCCCAGGCCCGTTCGCTGATCCTGCTGAAAATCGCCGACCGCATCGAACAGAACCTCGAAACCCTGGCGATCACCGAAACCTGGGACAACGGCAAAGCCATCCGCGAAACCCTCAACGCCGACATCCCGCTGGCTGCCGACCACTTCCGCTATTTCGCCGGGTGCCTGCGCGCCCAGGAAGGCAGCGCCGCCGAGATCGATGGCAACACCGTCGCTTATCACATCCATGAACCGCTGGGCGTGGTCGGCCAGATCATCCCGTGGAACTTCCCGATCCTGATGGCCGCGTGGAAACTCGCCCCGGCCCTGGCGGCCGGCAACTGCGTGGTGCTCAAGCCTGCCGAGCAAACCCCGCTGGGCATCAGCGTGCTGCTGGAACTGGTCGGCGACCTGCTGCCGCCGGGCGTGCTCAACGTGGTGCAAGGGTTCGGCAAAGAAGCCGGCGAAGCCCTGGCCACCAGCAAGCGCATCGCCAAGATCGCCTTCACCGGCTCGACCCCGGTCGGCTCGCACATCATGAAATGCGCCGCCGAAAACATCATTCCGTCCACCGTGGAACTGGGCGGCAAGTCGCCGAACATCTTCTTCGAAGACATCATGCAGGCCGAGCCAAGCTTCATCGAAAAAGCCGCCGAAGGCCTGGTGCTGGCGTTCTTCAATCAGGGCGAAGTCTGCACCTGCCCGTCCCGTGCACTGGTTCAGGAATCGATCTATCCGCAGTTCATGGAAGCGGTGATGAAGAAAGTCAGCCAGATCAAACGTGGCGACCCGCTCGACACCGACACCATGGTCGGCGCCCAGGCGTCCGAGCAGCAATTCGACAAGATCCTTTCGTACCTGGAAATCGCCAAGGGCGAAGGTGCCGAACTGCTGACCGGCGGCAAGGTGGAAAAACTCGAAGGCAACCTGGCTTCCGGTTACTACATCCAGCCGACCCTGCTCAAGGGCACCAACAAAATGCGTGTGTTCCAGGAAGAAATCTTCGGCCCGGTGGTGAGCATCACCACGTTCAAGGACGAAGCCGAAGCCCTGGCGATTGCCAACGACACCGAGTTCGGCCTCGGCGCCGGCCTCTGGACCCGCGACATCAACCGCGCCTATCGCATGGGCCGCGCCATCAAGGCCGGTCGTGTGTGGACCAACTGCTACCACCTGTACCCGGCGCACGCCGCGTTCGGCGGGTACAAGAAATCCGGTGTCGGCCGTGAAACCCACAAGATGATGCTCGACCACTACCAACAGACCAAAAACCTGCTGGTGAGCTACGACATCAATCCGCTGGGCTTCTTCTAAAACCTGAGGGCGATACAGATATTTCTGTGTCGCCCTCCAGATAGCTATCGCTGGCAAGCCAGCTCCCACAGGTTTCTGTGATGCACCCATTATTGAGATCGGCAGAGATCACTGTGGGAGCTGGCTTGCCAGCGATGGCGCCCTTGATGACACAACACCCAAAGCCTGGCCGCTCTGGCACGGGCCTTGCGTACCCGTCATTCAGGATTTGCAGGAACACTGCCGCTGCGTGAACAGCATCCACCTACTCAACCGCTGCACCCGAAAGTCCAACAGATCGAACAATAAAAAAGACAGAGAGGACTTATGACTTCCACCACACAGCTCAAACCCACACTCGGCACCCTGCACCTCTGGGGCATTGCCGTCGGCCTGGTGATCTCCGGCGAATACTTCGGCTGGAGTTACGGCTGGGGCACCGCGGGAACCCTGGGTTTCCTGGTCACGGCCCTGATGGTCGCCACCATGTACACCTGTTTCATCTTCAGTTTCACCGAACTGACCACCGCGATTCCCCACGCAGGCGGGCCGTTTGCCTACAGCCGTCGGGCATTCGGCGAGAAAGGCGGATTGATCGCCGGCATCGCCACCCTGATCGAATTCGTGTTCGCCCCGCCCGCCATTGCCATGGCCATCGGCGCCTATCTGAATGTGCAATATCCGGGGCTCGATCCAAAACTCGCGGCGGTCGGCGCGTATTTCGTGTTCATGACCCTGAACATCCTCGGCGTCAGCATCGCTGCGACCTTCGAGCTCGTAGTTACCGTGCTGGCGGTCGCCGAACTGCTGGTGTTCATGGGCGTGGTCGCACCGGGCTTCAGCTTCAGCAACTTCGTGCTCAACGGCTGGTCCGGCGCCAATGAGTTCACGATGGGCTCGATTCCGGGCATTTTCGCGGCGATTCCCTTCGCGATCTGGTTCTTCCTCGCCATCGAAGGCGCGGCCATGGCGGCCGAGGAAGCCAAGGATCCGAAACGCACGATTCCACGGGCCTACGTCAGCGGCATCCTGACCCTGGTGTTCCTGGCCATCGGCGTGATGGTTATGGCCGGCGGCGTCGGCGACTGGCGCCAACTGTCGAACATCAACGACCCGCTGCCGCAGGCGATGAAAGCGGTGGTCGGCAACAATTCGACGTGGATGCACATGCTGGTGTGGATCGGCCTGTTCGGTCTGGTGGCAAGTTTCCACGGGATCATCCTCGGCTACTCGCGGCAATTCTTCGCTTTGGCCCGGGCCGGTTATCTGCCCAAAGGCCTGGCCAAACTCTCGCGCTTCCAGACCCCGCACCGGGCGATCCTGGCCGGCGGCGTGGTCGGCATCGCGGCGATCTACAGCGACGGTCTGGTCAATCTGCAAGGCATGACCCTGACGGCGGCGATGATCACCATGTCGGTGTTCGGCGCCATCGTGATGTACATCATCAGCATGCTCAGCCTGTTCAAACTGCGCAAAACCGAGCCGAACCTGGAGCGCACCTTCCGCGCACCGGGCTATCCGGTGGTGCCGGCCATCGCGCTGTTCCTGGCCGTGGTGTGCCTGGTGGCGATGGCCTGGTTCAACACGCTGATCGGCTGTGTGTTCCTCGGCTTCATGGCCGCCGGTTACCTGTATTTCCAGCTGACCGCCAAGCAACGCTCCGAGGCACCGGCAGACGCTATGCTCGAAGGTATCTAAACGCTTACTGAGGTGCACCGGCATCGGGCCTCGTGCCCGGTGCCCGCACTAAAAGCATTCATTCAGGAGGAACGCGCCCAATGGCCGCATTTGCCCATACCGTCGGCGCCCAGACCTACCGCTTCGACAGCCTCAAGGACGTGATGGCCAAGGCCAGCCCGGCGCGCTCCGGAGACTTCCTGGCGGGCGTCGCCGCCCTTAACGATGGGGAGCGAGTCGCCGCGCAAATGGCGCTGGCCGACATCCCGCTCACGCATTTCTTGCAGGAAGCGCTGATTCCCTACGAATCCGATGAAGTCACCCGACTGATCATCGACAGCCATGACAAACAGGCCTTTGCGGTCGTCAGCCATCTCACGGTTGGCGGCTTTCGCGACTGGCTTCTGAGCGAAGCGGCCGATGAGCAGAGCCTGCGCGAGCTCGCCCCCGGCCTGACGCCGGAAATGGTTGCCGCAGTATCGAAAATCATGCGCGTGCAGGATCTGGTGCTGGTGGCGCAGAAGATCCGCGTCGTCACCAAATTTCGCGGCACCTTGGGCCTGCGTGGACGGTTATCCACAAGGCTGCAACCCAATCACCCGACCGACGAACCGTCCGGCATCGCCGCGAGCATTCTCGACGGCCTGCTGTACGGCAACGGCGACGCGATGATCGGCATCAACCCGGCCACCGACAGCATCGCCTCGATCTGCGCGATGCTGGAAATGCTCGACGCGATCATCCAGCGCTACGACATTCCGACCCAGGCCTGCGTGTTGACACACGTCACCACCTCTATAGAAGCGATCAACCGTGGGGTGCCGCTGGATCTGGTGTTCCAGTCGATCGCCGGCACCGAAGCGGCCAACGCCAGTTTCGGTATCAACCTGAACATCTTGCAGGAAGGTTATGAAGCAGGCCTGAGCCTCAATCGTGGCACCCTCGGGCAGAACCTGATGTATTTCGAGACCGGCCAGGGCAGTGCACTGTCAGCCAACGCCCACCACGGCGTCGATCAACAGACCTGCGAGACCCGGGCCTACGCCGTGGCGCGGCATTTCAAGCCGTTTCTGGTGAACACCGTCGTGGGATTCATCGGCCCGGAATACCTCTACAACGGCAAACAGATCATCCGCGCCGGCCTCGAAGATCATTTCTGCGGCAAGCTGCTCGGCGTGCCGATGGGCTGCGACATCTGCTACACCAACCACGCCGAAGCCGACCAGGATGACATGGACACCCTGCTGACCCTGCTCGGCGTGGCCGGGATCAACTTCATCATGGGCATCCCCGGCTCCGACGACATCATGCTCAACTACCAGACCACCTCGTTCCACGACGCGCTCTATGCGCGTCAGACCCTGGGCCTGAAACCGGCGCCGGAGTTCGAACAGTGGCTGGCGAACATGGGTATCTTCACCCAGGCGGACGGCAAGGTCCGCTTCGGCAACAACCTGCCGCCGGCCTTTCGTCAGGCCTTGGCGCAACTGGGATGAGTCAGATGGAAAAACCGCCCCTCGATCCGCAAAACCCGTGGCTGGAGCTGCGTCGTCTGACCCCGGCGCGCATTGCCCTAGGGCGCACTGGCACCAGCCTGCCGACGAGTGCACAACTGGATTTCCAGTACGCCCACGCCCAGGCGCGGGATGCGGTGCATTTGCCGTTCGATCACGCCGCGCTGAGCGCTCAACTGAATGAACGCCAGCGTGAAAGTCTGCTGCTGCACAGCGCGGCGGTGGATCGCAACAGCTACCTGCAACGCCCGGATCTGGGGCGCAAGTTGAGCGATCAATCGGCGCAAGCCCTGCGCGAATACGCCGAGGCGCATCCGGGCGGTGTGGATCTGGTGATTGTGGTGGCGGATGGTCTGTCGGCGCTGGCGGTGCATCGACATACCCTGCCGTTCCTGACCCGTCTGGAAGAACAGATGAGCGCCGATGAATGGTCGACAGCGCCGGTAGTGCTGGTGGAACAGGGCCGCGTGGCGATTGGCGATGAAATCGGCCAATTGCTGGGCGCGAAAATGGTCGTGATGCTGATTGGAGAGCGTCCAGGTCTCAGCTCGCCGGACAGCCTGGGTTTATATTTCACCTACAATCCAAAGGTCGGCCTCACCGATGCCTACCGCAACTGCATCTCCAATGTGCGGCTGGAAGGACTCAGCTACGGCATGGCGGCGCATCGCTTGCTGTATCTGATGCGCGAAGCCTGTCGGCGCCAGCTGTCGGGCGTCAATCTGAAGGACGAGGCGCAGGTTCAGACGCTGGAATCGGAAGCCGGTGCAGACATGAAGAGTAATTTCCTACTCGATCCGCCCCCAGCCTGAACCGTTTCCGCATTGCCTTTCTGCGCCGGTTTCAGGCAGGATCGATGCACGGCCGCCCGGGTTTCCCATCGCCGTCAGAGCACGTGAAGACAGCCACTTGAAGGACGAGACCTACCATGCGGATTATCCAAGCGACCCTCGAACACCTGGATTTGCTGACCCCGTTGTTCGTTAAGTACCGCGAGTTTTATGGCTCCCTGCCCTATCCGGACTCGTCCCGGGCCTTTCTCGAAAAGCGCCTGCGACGCAAGGAATCGGTGATCTACCTGGCCCTGGCCGATGACGACGACAGGAAGCTCATGGGCTTCTGCCAGCTCTACCCGAGTTTTTCCTCCCTGTCGCTCAAGCGCGTGTGGATCCTCAACGACATCTACGTCGCCGAAGACGCCCGCCGTCAGCTCGTGGCCGACAACCTGATCCGCACCGCCAAGAAAATGGCCAAGGAAACCCAGGCCGTGCGCATGCGTGTCTCCACCAGTGCCGACAACGAAGTGGCGCAGAAAACCTACGAATCCATCGGATTCAAGGAAGACACCGAGTTCAAGAACTACGTGCTGCCGATCAGCGACGAGCTCTGATCGCGGGATGCCCTGCGGGGAGGGAGCCGTCTCCCTTCCCGAAATGAATGCCAACCCGACATTTATTCACACCGACATCCCCCGCTACAAAACCAACGCGCTTTTCACCCCTCAGCCCGTATAATCCCGATCTTTCCGGCTTGTAAGAAAAACTACACCCGCTTGTAGGCTTACACGAAGTCATCCGCACAGGCCTGCCGAGTCAGGCCGTCACCACAGGTGCCTCCATGGATTTCAACCCGCTCGACCTTATCCTGCATCTCGACGTTTACCTCGACCTGCTGGTGAATAATTACGGGCCATGGATCTACGCCATCCTGTTTCTGGTGATCTTCTGCGAGACCGGTCTGGTCGTGATGCCATTCCTGCCGGGTGATTCCCTGCTGTTCATCGCCGGCGCAGTGGCTGCGGGCGGCGGTATGGATCCGGTATTGCTGGCGGGCCTGCTGATGCTCGCGGCGATCCTCGGCGACAGCACCAACTACGTGATCGGACGAACGGCCGGTGAAAAACTGTTCAGCAATCCGAATTCGAAGATCTTCCGCCGCGACTATCTGCAACAGACCCACGACTTTTACGACAAGCACGGTGGCAAGACTGTAACCCTGGCGCGCTTCCTGCCGATCATCCGGACCTTTGCCCCGTTCGTCGCCGGTGTCGCGAAGATGCCTTACCCGCGCTTCTTCGGGTTCAGCGTGTTCGGTACGGTTCTGTGGGTCGGCGGTCTGGTGACGCTGGGCTACTTCTTCGGCAACGTGCCGTTCATCAAGAAAAACCTGTCGCTGCTGGTGGTTGGCATTATTCTGCTGTCGCTGATTCCGATGATCATCGGCGTGGTTCGCAGCCGTTTCGGCGGCGCCAAAGCCCAATCGCACTAAGCCGATGTGGTCGCTGAGCGCCTGGCGCCGCCGGCGCATTCTGGCGAAGCACCCGATTGCCGACGATATGTGGCAGCGGGTGCGCCATCACCTGAGTTTTCTCGATGGCCTCAGTGCCGAAGAAGACCAGTGGCTGCGCGAAGCCAGCGTGCTGTTCCTCGAAGACAAACACCTGACCGCACTGCCCGGCGTCGAACTGCACCAGGAACAACGCCTGCTGCTCGCTGCCCAGGCCCAATTGCCGCTTTTGCATCTGGGCGATCTGAACTGGTATCAGGGTTTCCACGAAATTGTCCTCTACCCCGACGACTTCCTCAGTCCCCAACGCCATCGCGATGCCAGTGGCGTCGAGCATGAGTGGGACGGCGAACACAGTGGCGAAGCCTGGCAACAAGGGCCGATCATCCTCGCCTGGCCGGGCGTGATGGCCAGTGGTGGCTGGGAAGGATACAACCTGGTGATCCACGAACTGGCGCACAAACTCGACATGCTCAACGGCGACGCCAATGGCCTGCCACCGCTGCACGCCGACATGCGGGTCAGCGACTGGGCCGAGGTGATGCAGGCGGCGTACGACGACCTCAATCGCCAGCTCGACCGCCATCCCGATGCCGAAACCGCCATCGACCCGTATGCCGCCGAGAACCCGGCCGAATTCTTCGCCGTCACCAGTGAGTACTTCTTCAGCGCTCCGGATCTGCTGCACGAGGCTTATCCACAGGTGTATGCGCAGTTGCAGCTTTTCTACCGCCAGGATCCGTTGGCGCGCCTGAAGCAACTTCAGGCCACCGACCCGGTCTATCAGGCTCACGAGTAAAGGTCTGCACGACTTCCGGTACGTGGCGTCCACGGCAGAATATGCCTATAATCGCCGCCACTTTTTGGTCAATCCGGCCAAGTGTTTTTGGTCAACTAACGGGGGCAACGCCCAATGAGCTACAGCAAGATTCCGGCTGGCAAAGACCTGCCGAACGACATCTACGTCGCGATCGAGATCCCGGCCAACCACGCGCCGATCAAATACGAAATCGACAAAGACAGCGATTGCCTGTTCGTTGACCGTTTCATGGCCACCCCGATGTTCTACCCGGCCAACTACGGTTACATCCCGAACACCCTGGCTGACGACGGTGACCCCCTCGACGTGCTGGTCGTAACCCCTTACCCGGTGGCGCCAGGCTCGGTGATCCGCGCGCGTCCGGTCGGCATCCTGAACATGACCGACGACGGCGGCGGCGATGCCAAAGTCATCGCCGTTCCACACGACAAGCTGTCCCAGCTGTATGTGGACGTGAAGGAATACACCGACCTGCCGGCCCTGCTGATCCAGCAGATCGAGCACTTCTTCGCGAACTACAAGGATCTCGAAAAAGGCAAATGGGTGAAAATCGAAGGCTGGGACGGCGCAGACGCCGCCCGCGCCGCGATCACCAAGTCGGTTGCTGCCTACAAAGGCTAAGCCTCGCGACACGCTTGAAGAAAACCCCGGTTGATCCGGGGTTTTTTGTGCCTGCTCGCCAAGCTCTTAAACAGCTTGTTTATGGCGGCCTACAGAAAAGTTTTAGTGTGTGTAATTTCCCACAAGTCCGTCTTACATCCCGTCGCAAAATTCGCCCTGTTTTTGAACGCAAGGTTTATTCAAACCGCTCTAGCCCGGCCGTAGACTCGTGTTTATGAGAAAGAACACTAGCGGTCCAAGATTCAAGGCACTCCTGGAAGCTGCGAACATCTCGACGACGGGTTTCGCAAAGTTCTGGGGCACGGAAGCCCAAAACGTTCATAACTGGTACACCCGGGGCGTACCGGCGTATCGCATGGAAGAGGTCGCTCGCCTGCTGTCCGTCAACAGCCAATGGCTGAAGACCGGCGAAGGCCCGAAGGAGGCCCCGCACCTGCATGCAGCCGGTACCACGCTGGATGCCCAAGCGATCCAGGGTGTCTATACGGTGATCGAATCCAGCGACATCGAACTGCCCCTCTACAAGGAAACACCGACCGCCCCCGGCTCCGGCAAGACCCACGTCATCAAGGACCCGGAACAAACCATCCGCCTGCCCCGCAGCCACCTCGAAGCCCTGGAAATCCGCCCCACCGACGCCATCTGCACACACATGATCGGCAACAGCATGGCCGAGAAAATCGAAGACGGCTCCACCCTCGCCATCGACCGAGGCCTGACCCAAGTGGTGGACGGCGAAATCTACGCCATCGAACACGACGGCATGCTGCGCATCAAATACCTGCACCGCATGCCCGGCAACGCCTTGCGCCTGCGCAGCCACAACAGCGCCGAATACCCGGACGAGATCTTCCGGGCCTCGCAGATCGAAGAGCAGAGGATTCATGTGCTGGGGTGGGTGTTCTGGTGGTCGACGCTGGGCAAGCGGCGGCCGGTGGTGCCGTTTCTCTGATCTTGCGGGAGTCAGACTGCTAGTGATGAGGCCCGGATAGTCGGTACAAATACGTTTTTTTGCCGGATAGAACGCTCTATCCCGCACTTCGCACTGGGAATCCCCAACAAAACTCAGTATCCTGCGCCCCACATTCGCGCATCGACCCGCCAAGCGGCCCAGATGACGCCTGACGCGGCAGACCACTGTCTGACCAAGTCCCACAGCCGGACGCAAGATCCGGATGTACGTTTTGAAGGCTGGCGCGGTTTACCAAAAATAAACCAAGCCAGTCCCCGAGAAGCCGGCCACAAGCCGGCTTTTTAATGCCTGTTGGAAAAGTGATTTTCGAGAGGCGTTCAGCCAATTGCTGATCAACACCAAATTGTGCGGCAGGTACTTGCACAATTGTTCAGTGAAAAAGCGCTTGGCAACTTCGATGCTTAATACACTGCAAGGACGTTCAAGATTGTTCCCATCTACCCTGAATTCACGCCTGAAATCCGTCGGACTGGTTTCGACCATATGCCTCAGCCTGACAGCTTGCGTGGGAGTAGGCATCTCCCTCCCGGAAAAAGTCACACTGAAAACCGACGCCTACAGAGCGCAAAGTTACCGCTCATTCACCCCGCAGATCACCCGAACAGCAAGATCAACTCCCACCCGCGAATGGTGCGGGATCACTATCTGGGCGCTGGTGATCCCGGTGCCGTTGAAACTGCCGGTGTGCAATTCGTACGACGAGCAATCTTTTGGCAGCGACGAATTCGGCAAGGAAGTCGTTCTGCTCAACACGCAACAAACCGTCCCCTCCCCGCTCTACGCCTGCGGCCCACTCATGGTGCTGGGGCCAATCGTTCACGGTTACGAAGGCAATGCCCTGTGCGGTGTTTTTCCTAAATGAACAGATGATTCACGGATAACTGAACGACTTCACCAACGTCAATTCCCCCACCGCCCGCATCGGCACGATGAAAGTCTCCATCTTCTCGCTAGGCGTCCCCTCCTCCGTAATCACCGTCACCTGCGCGGTGGTCAACGGCTGCACCGCCTCTTCCCCTCCCTCATCATCCCCGCGATAGCCACCACCAAAGTAGTTCACATACACCAGATACTGCCCCTTGATCGGCGCCGGCATGGCGAAGATTTCCGGGCCGTAACCGGTGGTCACGTCGACATCCAGAGCAGCGCCATTGGGGGCAACGCGGTCGCCATACCAGATGTGCGCGCCATCAGGCGTGACCAAGTGCAGGTCGAGGTCAGTGCCATCGCTGTCCCACGCCAGCAACACCCGCAACTTGGCTGGAGTAGCGCCGCCACTGGTGTTGAGGAACTGCGTGCGGTGCCGTTGCTGACCATCCGGGCTGCGGACCTCGACGCTGTTGCTGCCGTTGGGAAACGAGAACGGGCGGTCGAAGCGGCCGCTGTCGTCGATTTTCAGCGGCATGCTGACGCCATTGACGATCAGGCGTCCGGGCTCTTTGTTTTTCGGTGTGGCTTTGATTTCGCCGCTGATTCGGGCGGTGTTGGCCTGGCCGATCGGGGTGTTCACCGAGGAGGCCGGGTAGTTGACGGTCTGGCGAAAGCTTTCGCCCTCGCCTTCGGGCGCGCCGCTGCGCCAGCCGCCGACCGGGGTGTCGAGTTTGACGCCGTCAGCGGCGTTCACCGACGAAACAGCGGCAACTACGCAGAGCAACAGCAAGACCTGTGGATAACGGAGTGTCATGGTCTATTCCAGCAAAAGGTGACGGGCGAGCCCTTCGATATAGGTTTCATCCTGGCCGTTGGGGTGTGCTTCAAAGGCCAGGTGCAGGTATTCGTGAGTCAGGTCGAGGCGGTCCTGCAAGGACAACACGCCGCGCACATAGATGCGCTGGCGTTCGCGGTCGACGAAGGGGCGGCCGAAGGCGAGTTTGCAGACGGCGAACGTGCTGACTTCGTTGTAGCCGGTTTCGCTTTCCAGCCTGGGACGCCAGCCACGCCGCTGTTTTTGCAGCCAGTCCTGCGCGGCGGGCAGTGCTTCGCAGGACGCCACCGGGTTGTCCCAGCGGCTGAGGCTGGCGCGCGGATAGGCGTGCAGCAGAATCGCGTCGTAACGCTGGCCGGCATTGGCTTGCTCGACGGCTTGTTGCCAGGCCAGTTTGTCCGGGCCGGGTTGATCGGAGTGATAGGTGACGGTGCTGCCGGCCAACACCAGATCCGCCGTCCATGCGGCGATGTTACGGGATTCGACGGAAGCAGGACGCGGGGCGACACGTTGGCGTGTACTGCTGTCGTCGATGCTCAAACATTCGCCGTTACGTGTGGCGTTCTGCAGCAGATACGTGCGGATTGCCACGGCCAAGGCTTTGGCGGCTTCGGCGGGTTCGGGTTTGGCTTCACGCTCCAGCACACGGGCGACGTATTCTTCGCGATCCAGTCGTGCCACAAGCTTGTCGTTGAGCAGAAACAGTTCGCCGTCGCTGTGGATATCCAGCGCATTGCCGTTGGCGAATTCGACGCGGTAATCACCCTGCAACGGGCCTGAGGTCACCGCTCGATTACCGGCCAAAACCCGCGAAACCGGATATCGCGAGAACAGTCCGACTTCGACACAACGCCCTGCTTCCGCCGGCCATGACGTGGGCAACACCGTCGCCAACGCCGAACCGTAACGCCGCAAAACCATCTGACTGGTGCCCCGGCCACCCGCCCAGATCGGCGAGCCGTCCGCCGTCCAGCCGGCGAATCCGCCTTGGCGTGATTGCGGGTCCTGATCGCCAAGCCAGCTCCAGGTTTTCACCCGCAAACGCCCGCCGAGTTCACCAACCACATTGCCGTCCGCCGCGTTCAGCACCACGTCGAGCAGCACCCGGCGCATCTGATCCTGAGCCGGCAACCAAGACAAAACCTTCAGCAAGTCAGCCACGGACACCCGAGTAGCCGGCTGCACCGATGGCAGGTCCAGCAACCACGACGGCGCCTGTCGCGCCTGCCAATAGGTTCTCCAATCGCCAGCGGTGATGCCCAGCCGCGCAGGCTCGAAATACAGCCCGCAGGATTTCACCAGCGCCTGATCACGCTCGATCTTGCCGCCAGCGGTGCAGCAATAGACTTCTTCCTTCGACTGCCCGCGACATTCATATGCAGGCTCCCGCGCACCGGTATCCACCAGCCACGCATAAACGAACACCTTCCACAGACTGCCCAGCGGCGTATCCAGCGACGAAGGCATTGGCTCGCGCGCCGTCAATTGCGAGGTATTCAGCGACAGCAGGTCGCCCTTGTAGACCACGCGCAACGGCTCATCCTGCGCCGTCGCCAGCGCAGGAATCACACACATCAGCAGCCAGACCAGCGGCCGGGTCATGTCAATTGACCGTGACCTGACCGAGGGCCGCTTTCGCTTCCCGGGCCTGATGCTGCGGCGCGTAGACCTGAGTGAAACGCACCGGCGGCAGGTTGAACTGGCCCTTCTGCGAGAAGCGCACCAGATGGCGCAGACGCAATTCACCGCTCAACGCATCCACCGGCACCGCGTAGGCCAGTTGGCCCGGTTCGAACCGTGCTTTTTCCAGCGCGGTCGGTTCGGTGCCGTCCTTGCCCTGCAACTTGATGCCCCACGTGGTGCGCTCGACATCGGCGCCCGGCGGCAACGGCACTTCGAGCATGCCGTAGCGCAACGGTTTCGGTGCCTTGCTGGTGAGGATCACTTCGTCCAGGTACAGGCTGTCGCTGGACAGCGGTTTAGTGCCGACCGGCTCCAGTTTGAAGGTGAAGGCTTCGTCACCCGGTACCAGACGCGACAGGCGACGAGTGATGGTCACCGCCATCGGATCGACCGTCGGTTGCTGAGTCTGGAAGCTCAGCGCGGCACGCAACGGACGCTCCTGAGTGCCCGACACCGACAACACGCTCGGCACCGGCGCAGCACCCTGCCACGTCCAATACATCTCGCCGGTCGCGCCGTAGTTTTTCTTCCAGCCTTCGCCCGGTGCCAGCGCGATGGTCGGCGATGCCTGGGCGATGCTGCGTTGCAGCCAGGTCAGCGCCAGCGCACGTTCGAGGGTCGATTGCTGCGGCAACAGGCGTTGCAGCAGCGCGTTCGCACGAGCCTGATCGAACGGTTGCAGCGACAGGTTCAGCGCTTCGGCAAACGGCTGCGAGCTGACGGACAAGCGCTGTTGCGCTGCGCCCAACTGACGATTGAACGCTTCCGGCAAAGCGACTTTCGACTGGGTCGCCAGCGATGCGGTCAAGACCCGCGCCGCCGCCAGACCCAGCGCCGAATCCGGATCGCCCATCACCAGGCTGTCTTCGCCGTCGTCCATCAGGGTTTCGGCATTGCCTTCTCCGGCCTTGGCCAGATCCTCCATCAAACCGCTGAGCAGCGTGTTGACCGGCAGATGCATCTGCTTGGCAAACGACAGAATCAGCGCCCGTTGCAGCAACGGCGTGTTTGGCACTTGCTTGGCGTAGACCTCCAGCACCCGCTGCCAGTGCTCCGGCGGCAAGTTCAGATCCAGCACCTGACTGGCGTTCCAGTCGGCGTAATAGGCGTAAGCGGTGAGGAACGCATCCGGCTCGCCGTCGAAGCCCCACCAGGTGAAGCTCGCCGACGGCCCGGCCATTTGCACCAGGCGCAGACGGCTGTTCTGCATGATCAGGCGCAAGCGGTCGCGGATCTGCGGGCTCGACGCCAGCGACGGATAAGCGATGCTCAGCGGCAGCAAACGGCTGGCGGTCTGTTCGACGCCGCCGTACGGATAGCTGAGCAGATCGTCGAGGGCCGAACGGAACAGCGCTTGCGGGCTGTCATCCAGACGCAGGCGAATGTCGGTGGCGTCTGCCGGCAGGCTCAACGGCGTGTCGCCGCTGGCCACGTCGAGACTCTGGGTCTGCGTCACTTGCCAGCCTTCGCCGGTGGCGGTCAGGCGTACCGCGAGGGCATCGGCGGTTTTGCCGTCCTGCACCAGTTCGGCGGTCCATTCGCCGGTGGCCAATGCGAAGGCCGGCAGCGGCAGGTAGTTGATGCCGTTGCTGAGGGTCACCGGCAGACGCTGTTCGGCGCCGGCGTAATGCGTTACCAGTTCAGCCCTGACCGGTTTCTCGGCCTGGCTAAAGGCGAACACACCGAGTTGCGGCTGATCGCCCTTGCGGAATTTGCTCGGCCCGCTCCACTTCAGGTACAGCGGTTTTTCCGAACGGACGAATTGCTTCTTCTGCCCGACCTGACCGTCGTCGGCAATCGCCCGCGCAGTGATGCGCCAGCGGGTCAGCGAGTCCGGCATCTTGAAGGTGAAGCGAGTCTTGCCGTCGGCGTCGGTCAACAGCTCCGGTTGCCATGCAGCGGTGTCGACATCTTCGCGACGCGGCCGCTCCAGCACTTTCACCCCACGCTCGCTGCGGTTGGCTTTGCCCGGTGCGCCGGGGCTGCCCGGCAACGCCACGTCGTAGCTGATGAACGACAGGCTGGCGCTGGTGCGCACGTTGTTGCGGCGCGGGTGGTAGAAGAACTGGTCGATGGTCGGTGCGACTTCCGGTTGCAACGCATAGACCATTTCATCAACCACGCTGACCGTCAGGTGCGCCGGCACTGCCTTGCCGGTGAACTGCGTGGTCAGATCGACCGTCACGGTATCGCCCGGCTGATAGGTGTCTTTGTCGGTCTTGATCGCCACGTCGATCTGCGGCGCAACAACCTTGATCCCGGCATTCTGGAAGCTGTACTGACCGCCCTTGGTGTAGAGCACCGAGAACGTCAGGTTCGGCGCGAAGTTGTCCTTCACCGGGATGCGTGCGCGGTATTGGGTGTCGCTGAGTTTTTCCAGTTTCAGCCAGTCGCCGCCCTTGGCCAGCAGCGCGGTGGCTTCGACCTTGTCGCGCTCCAGCGACAGCAGTGCATCACTGACTGGTTCGGGGAAGGTGATCAGCGCCAGCGCTTCGTCGCCAGCCTTGTACTCGGGTTTGTCGAGGACGATTTCCACGGTGCCCGGCACAGCCTTGACGCCATCGCCGGTGACCGAATGACCGGTCGCGCCAAGCACTCGGCCGTGCTGATCTTTCAGCGACAGGTTGTAGGTGCCCGGGCGATCAAACGCCACGCTGAAGCCTTTGTCTTTCGCTGCCAGTTTGCCTTCGCCGGTGGTCTGGTCTTCCAGGCGCACCCAGCTGTAGCTGCTTGGCACAACGGCCTGAGCCTGTTGGCTACCGCCCTCGTTGGCGAAGCTGAACGCGACCTTGTCACCGACCGCGCTGAAACGCTGCGGCGCAGTCAGGCGGAAGCTGGCAGCGCCGCGGTCGATGAGGATTTCTTTGGTGGTCTTGACCCGGTACGCCGCGCCATCGCTGGCGAACACGGTGAGCATGTAGCGGCTCGGCTTGTCGGCGGCCGGCAGGTCAAGGGTTGCATTGCCCTTGCTGTCGGTGGTCAGTTCGGTGCTGGTCAGCTCCACCGGGAATTGACCGAGGTATTGCAGCTCGTTGTCGACCATCGACAGTTGCTGAGCGCGCAGGCTCAGGGTCAGTTTGGCGTTGGCCACCGGTTTGCCGTCCGGATAGAGCAGCACCAGGCTGCCTTTCACCGGTTCGCCGGTGCGGTAATCCTGCTTGGCCAGGTTCAGCGAGATTTCGAAATGCGGTTTGATGTACTCGGCTACACGGAACGCGCTGCTGTAGGCCTGATCCTTGTAGTTGAAACGCAGCTCGTAACCACCGGCCACGGCGTTGTCCGGCAACTGGAAACGGCCCTGGGTGCCGGCCTTGGAATCGAGTTTCAGATCGAGGCGCTGCAACTCGGTACCGGTGGCATCGAGCACGCTGACATTGACGTCCGCCGCCCCCGGCAATACCGAGTCCCGCGCATTCTTGAATTCGCGGCCGACGATTTTCAGCGACACCCAATCGCCCGGGCGATACAACGGCCGGTCGGTGAACGCGTAAAGTTTGGTGTCGTAGATTTCGCTGTCGTAATAGAAGTTTTCCGAGACGAATACGCCGCCTTCTTCGTCCTCGCCGATCACGAACGAACGCTCGGGACTGACGTGTTTCAGGCGCAGCAGACCATCGGTGTCGGTGGCGCCGCTGCTCATCACGCCGAGGCCGTCGGTCCACAGCACATTGACCTTCGGCACCGAGTTGCCTTCGTGTTTGCGCGCGGCCCACACCAGCAATTCATCACCGGCAATCTTGCTCACCGCCACGGTGTTGGAAACGAAAACCATGGTGGTCGCGCGGTACTTGCCGATCAGCGCTTCGACCAGATAAAGACCCGGTTTCAGATTGCCCAACGGGATGTAGACGTTGCCCGGCGCGACGCTGACGAACTCGCTGGAAGACCCGGCCAGATTGACGCCGGTCGGCGGCTGGATCGGTTTGGCCTGCCACAGCGGATAACGGAACTGGCTGACCACCGGCAGGCCCGGAATCAGGGCGAATTGCGGTTGCGCGTCATAAGGCGTAGGCGCGGCGATGGCATTGCCCATCTTCAGCTCCGGCACTTCCTCGGTGACTTGCTGACGCGACTCGTAGGAGAACGCACGCTGCATCACCCGACGGGACTTGCGGTACCAGTTGTCCCACAGGTACGCGAGAGTGTTAGACAGGCCTTCGCCCTTGAACTGGCCGTCACTGACCACACGGTGCAGGTTTTTCTGGCGCTTGAGGAAGTCCAGCGGCTTGTCGATCTTGTACACGCGGATGTCGGCGCCGCCGTAGGGTTCCATGCGGAATCGACGGTAGTCGCGACCCGGCGCTTCGAGGCGCACCACTGCCTGTTCGTCGGCGGCGAAACTGCTGTCGGCCAGCAGGAAAAAGCTCTCACCGGAGACCGGCGTATAGCCGCTCGGCTCCACGGTATCTTCAGCATTCACAGCCGAAAACGGCAGGACTGACAGCAACAGAAAAGGCAGTAAACGCAGCATGCGGGCACCGGTCATTGGGAGAGAAAGTTCAGTCGATAGACGCCGATGAAGTTGGGGTTGGCTGCGTCGGGTATCCATCGGGTGTCCTTCCATGTCATGAGTTGCTGCAGGCTTGCCGAACGCATGCCGTTGTCGGTTGGGGTGGTCGTGCCGGTGTGATAGGCGATGTAGCGGCCCATCCAGATCATCAGGTGCTGGTCGTCGCCCTGATCGAAAAACATCAGATCGCCGGGGCGTGCCTGGGACACGTCGCGGCCGATCAGATGGCTGTTGAACTGAATCAGTTTGATCGCGTTGACGTAGGGCCCGACCTTGCCGCCACCCTGCTGCCATTGCTGGGCGAGCTTGCGCTGATCGGCGCTCAGGTCCAGCTCCGGCGGCAGGTAGCGGTTGGACACGCCATTGCTGCGCAGCCATTTGTCGTCGTGGACTTTCAGCGCTTCGTTGGCGGCAAACCGCACCAGGCCGGCGCAATCCTGCTGATACCAACGCGGGCTCGGGCCTTTGCTCAATTGTTCCTGGGCGATGCGCACGAACCAGGCGCGAAAGACCTGGGACTGCTGCGGATCGAGGGCCGGCGCCTCAGCGGCTCGGGCACCGGCGCTGAGCAACAGCGCCAGAAGGCCAAGGCTGCGAATCAAACCAGTCACAGCGCTTTCCACTCCAGCGGCAGCCATTGCCAGTGCCCGTCAGGCTCGCTGCCTTCCGGCAATGTCAGGGCGTATTTGCCCATGCCGCCGAGGGTGCGCAGTTTCGGGATCAGGTAGGTTTGCGCGGCGTTGTAGAACACCGGCTCCATGTCCTGCGGCAGGCTGTCGAGGGTTTCCTGCTGGATCAGTTGCGCCATTGAGTCCGGGCCGAAGTAGATCGGCATCAGCACGTCTTTGGGCAGCACGTCGGCCATCGGCGGGAAGCGTTTGTCGAGGGTGCCGAGGGCCTTGTCGACCAGTTTGTCGTCGAGGGAAAACAGCAGCGTCGAACCGTGGCGCGCCAGGCTGACTTTCATGAACGCACGGCCGGTGATCGCGTCCGGGTTCTCGGCATCCTTGGCCGCGTACGGGCCGAAGTTGGAACTGACTTGACGTTGCCAGAGATGGCTCTGGCCTTCCTGTTTTTCCACCACCGGGAACGCGTGCTCGTCGACCTTGCCTTCATAGGCGCCGACCATCGAATCGAACAGCGTGCCGATATCCGCGTCGAGCTTGCCGTTGTCTTCGTCGTTCAGACTGGCCACCAGCAAGGGCGTGTACAGCCGCGAATCAGCGTACCAGCACAGGCCCGCCGCGCCGGCCACGTGCTCGGTGAGTTTCTGCGCCACCGCTTCTTCGGCGCCGAGTTTCACCAGCAGCGGTTTTTGCGGCTCGGCAGCGACCGGCAGCGTCACGCAGGCACTGGCGCCCAGCGGCATGGCTTGCCAGACCGGTTTGAAATCGAAGTCCGGCTGGTTCTCCAGCTCATCCATGGCGAGATAGCTGTGCCAGCCCTTGTCGTCCATGTCGAAACGCAGGCCGGCGAAGTTCGGGATGAAGCGCTGGTAACCCATGGCCAGGACGCTGGAATTGACCGACAGCCGCTGCTTGGTTTCCGGCGTCTTGGCCGGCAACCCGAACGCTTCGGGGAACAGTTTTTCGCCATTGAGCAACGCCGCCAGCGCCTGCGGCGAAACATGGCCGTATTCCTCGGAAGCACCACTTTCCGGGTCGTAGAATTTGGCCGGATTGGACAGCACCACCAGTTTGTCGCCACGGGAGGCGAACAGCAGGGATTTGCCGGCGTTGTAGGTCAGCTGATACAGCGGCACTTCATCGCCGCCGACTTTCAGGGTGCTGAGCACGCTCAGTTGCGAATCATCCAGGGCGACTTTCGCCAGCGGCTCCAGCACCTTGGCCAGGCCGCCGCGATCCATCACCAGCAGGAAATCTTTCAGCCGACCATCGGCGCCGCGCCACAACGCTACGTCTGCCGGTTGATCGAAGAGCTGCTCGATCAGGCTGTCCTGCAGCTTCAGGTCATGCTCGTAGATGATCCGCCGCAGACTGCCGATCAGCCCGAGGCGGTCGGCGTGGGTTTCGTAATAGAAGACGAAATCCTCGGTCAGCGTGGCCTTGAGGAACGGCACTGTCAGCAGGTCCTTGGGCAACTGGCTCAGGGAGCGGGTTTCCAGCAGCGCGTCCGGGCGGCTCAGGCCAAGTTTGTCACTGGCCAATTCCGCCGGCGGCGCTTTCGGCTTCTGCATCAGCCAACCGAGCCCGCCCGCCACGCCGGCGACAAGGCACAGCCCGACCGCCAGTAACGGCCAGCGCCGGGAAGGTTTGCCGGCAGGTGTTACGGCGGCCGGTGCAGCAGTGTTATCGCTCATCTTTCCAGAACCCGAGTTCATCCGTGGCGGGATGCTTAATAGTTGAAAGTCTTGACCAGCAGCAGATCACCGATGGCCCGCAGGGGCACGATGAACGTTTCGCGTTTTTCGTCGACGGTGTTTTCGTTGAGCACCAGCGTGATCTGCGAGGTGATCACCTCGTTCTGGTTGCTGGTCTCCTCGAAGTTATAGCCGCCGTTACCGAAGTTGCCCCAATAGTTGACGTAAACCAGATAGGTGCCGTGCAGCGGCGCGGTCATGGTGAACATTTCCGGGCCGGGGCCGTCGACACCGTCCGGATCGAGGCCGCCGCCGTTGCTCATCGCCGGCCGCGCCCAGAAGGCGTGCTGGCCGTCAGGCGTAATGACGTGCAGGTCGAGTTCGGCTTTAGGGTCGTCCCAACCGAGCACCACGCGGATCCGCGCCGGCGTGCGCAGGTTGTTGGCTTCGTAGAATTGAACGCGCTTGAGCGACTGGCCGTCGGCGCTGATCACTTCGACGCTGTTGGAACCGGCGCCAAACGCATACGGCCGGGCGAAACGGCCCTGGTCGTCGGTGTACAGATTCAGGGGATTGCCATTCACCGCCAGGCTGTGGGGCGGACGCAGATGCCCGATGGCCTTGAGCTGGCCTTCGATCATCGTGCGATTGCGCTGGATGCCGCGATCGATGGGCGGCGTGGGATAGGCGACTTGCGGGTTTTCCGTGCGATCGAGCAGCCCGTGATAGCGCCAGCCGCCCACCGGCTCCGACAGCTCCGCACTCGGCGCCGCCAGCAGCGCGGGCGCGCAGGCCAACCCGATCAGCAGCAAAAGAAGTGAACGCATGTGATGCCTCCTGCCATGCCTGAACGAAACCTTGCACCCGATCCTCGGTACTTCACAGCGGTGAAAACTGCGTTTCGTCTGAAAGACCCGTGACTGTCGGGTCGTAGAAGGCGCGAAGGTTAGCGATTCGGCAGTTTTTTAACAATCGGATACATCTTGAAATGCGGTAGTAATCACGGCAACCAGTGGACGATGAGCCGAATAGGCGTCATATTCGGCTCACGAAATGAGCCGAATAGCACTTCTATTCGGCTCACGCACTCAGGAACGGCATTTCATGGCAACTCACTGGATCTGGCAGCAACCCGATTGGCCCGACTTCAACTGGCAGGCGGAACGCCTGACACCGTTGTTGCGCCAATGTGTTCAGGCACAAGGTCAATTGATGGGCATGGCGGGATCGGTGAGCCATTCACTGAGCGCGCAGACAGAGCTGGACGCTTTGCTGCAAAACATCGTGACCTCCTCGGCCATCGAGGGTGAGCAGTTGAATGTCGGATCCGTGCGATCTTCGCTGGCACGGCGCCTGGGGTTGGAATTACCCGATGGCGACAAAGTCAGTCAACGCAGCGAGGGGCTGGCGCAGCTCATGCTTGATGCGACCCGGCGCTTCGCCGAACCGCTGACGCTGGAGCGTCTGCTGGAATGGCATTCGTGGCTGTTTCCAGAACAGGAAAACGGATTCTTCGCGCGCGCGATCAATGTCGGCGCTTTACGCGGCGATGAGCCGATGCAGGTGGTTTCCGGGCGAATCGACCGCCCGACCGTGCACTTCGAGGCGCCACCGCGACAAGGGCTTGAGCGACAACTCGACAGTTTTCTCAAATGGTTCGACGCCAGTCAGCATCAGGCAGGCCTCGATCCTTTGCTGCGAGCAGGCATCGCGCATTTCTGGTTCGTTACCTTGCACCCGTTCGATGACGGCAACGGGCGCCTGACTCGCACCCTCACCGATCTGGCATTGGCTCAAGGCGAAGCGCAGGCGATTCGTTTTTATGCGATGTCCGCCAGCATTCTCGACGACCGCGCGGGCTATTACCGGATTCTCGAATCGAGCCAGAAAGCCACGCTGGACATCACAGACTGGCTCGCATGGTTCCTGCAAACCCTGCTGCGCAGTCTGCAACAGGCCATCGCGCGGATTGAAAGTGTGTTGGGAAAATCACGCTTCTGGCAGGCGCACCGGGAATCCGGGCTGTCGGCGGAGCAGATCAAAGTGCTCAATCGTCTGCTCGACGGTGGTGAGCGCGGTTTCGAGCACGGTATCAGCGCAGCGCAATACCAGAGTGTGGCCAAGGTCTCCAAAGCCACGGCCACCCGACATCTGGCGGAACTGCTGGAAAAGGGCTGCCTGCAACGTCTTCCGGGCGGCGGACGCAGCACTCGGTATCAGATTCAATATCCTGGCGAATTGACCGACTGACACCCTTGTCCGTCGACCCGCTCATTTGCCCATACCCCCCCTATCTGCTAGTGTCGCGCCGGTTTAACGTCAACCGGAATTAGCCGCCATGGCCCGCAAAAAAGCTGCACTGGATTTCGAACAGTCCCTCGCCGACCTGCAAACGCTGGTGGAGCGTCTGGAGAACGGTGATTTGTCGCTGGAAGACTCGCTGACCGCTTTCGAGCAGGGCATCGGCCTGACCCGTGACTGCCAGGCGGCGCTGGCCCAGGCCGAGCAGAAGGTCCAGGTGTTGCTGGAGCGCGATGGCGAACTCGCCGAGGAACCCTTCGACGCGGATCAGCCAGAATGATTGCAGCGTATTCGGCCACCAGCCAGGCACGGGTCAATGCGGCACTGGAAACCCTGTTCAACGCCCCGCTGCCAGAACTGGCGCGCCTTTATGAAGCCATGCGCTACAGCGTGATGAACGGCGGCAAACGCGTGCGTCCGCTGCTGGCCTACGCCGCATGCGAAGCCCTTGGCGGCAAGGCCGAACAGGCCAACGGCGCGGCGTGTGCGGTTGAGCTGATCCACGCGTATTCGCTGGTGCACGACGATTTGCCGGCGATGGACGACGACGATCTGCGTCGCGGCCAGCCAACCACGCACAAGAAATTCGACGAAGCCTGCGCAATCCTCGCCGGTGACGGCTTGCAGAGTCTGGCGTTCAGCGCCCTGCTCGATCCGCGTCTGAGCGATCTGAGCGCGGACATCCGCCTGCAACAGGTCACGGCGCTGGCGCACGCGGCGGGCCCGGCGGGCATGGTCGGCGGTCAGGCCATCGACCTCGGTTCGGTCGGCCTCAAGCTCGACCAGAAAGCGCTGGAACAGATGCATCGGCACAAGACCGGCGCGCTGATCGAAGTCAGCGTCAAGATCGGCGCCTTGGCCAGCGGCCGTGCCGAGAAGGATGAACTCAAGTCCCTGCAGACTTATGCACAGGCCATCGGCCTGGCATTCCAGGTCCAGGACGACATCCTCGACGTCGAAAGCGATACCGAAACCCTCGGCAAACGCCAGGGCGCCGACATTGCCCGTGACAAGCCAACTTACCCGGCCCTGCTCGGCCTCGACGCCGCCAAGGCCTATGCGCTGGAACTGCGCGATCAGGCCCTGCATGCGCTGCGACCGTTTGACGCGGCTGCCGAGCCGTTGCGCGATCTGGCCCGGTATATCGTCGATCGGCGTAACTGACGGCTAATCAGCCAAAAAAGACCAACGCGTGGGCAGGGGGCGATGCATCAGGTAAACTGCCGCATCTTTTATACCTATAACGATTCGCCTGATGCCCACGACGTTTCATGAGATTCCCCGCAAGCGCCCGACCACGCCCCTGCTCGACCGCGCTAACACGCCGGACGGCCTGCGCCGGTTAGGCGAAGCCGAGCTGGAAACCCTGGCTGATGAGTTGCGCCTGGAATTGCTCTACACGGTCGGCCAGACCGGTGGGCACTTCGGTGCCGGCCTGGGCGTCATCGAGCTGACCATCGCGTTGCATTACGTCTTCGACACCCCGGACGACCGGTTGGTGTGGGACGTCGGTCATCAGGCCTATCCGCACAAGATCCTCACCGGTCGTCGCGAGCGCATGGAAACCCTGCGCCAGAAGGACGGCATCGCTGCCTTCCCGCGCCGCTCCGAGAGCGAGTACGACACCTTCGGCGTCGGCCACTCCAGCACCTCGATCAGTGCCGCGCTGGGCATGGCCATCGCCGCCCGCCTGCAGAACAGCGATCGCAAGGCGATTGCGGTGATCGGCGACGGCGCGCTGACCGCCGGCATGGCGTTCGAGGCGCTGAACCACGCGCCTGAAGTCGACGCCAACATGCTGGTGATCCTCAACGACAACGACATGTCGATCTCGCGCAATGTCGGCGGGCTGTCGAACTATCTGGCGAAGATCCTTTCCAGCCGCACCTACGCAAGCATGCGTGAAGGCAGCAAGAAAGTGCTGTCGCGCCTGCCCGGCGCCTGGGAAATCGCCCGTCGTACCGAAGAATACGCCAAAGGCATGCTGGTCCCCGGCACCCTGTTCGAAGAACTGGGCTGGAACTACATCGGCCCGATCGATGGCCACGACCTGCCGACCCTGATCGCCACCCTGCGCAACATGCGCGATCTGAAAGGCCCGCAGTTCCTGCACATTGTCACCAAGAAGGGCAAAGGCTTCGCCCCGGCGGAAGTCGACCCGATCGGTTACCACGCCATTACCAAACTCGAACCGCTGGACGCCCCGGCCGCTGCGCCGAAAAAGGCCGGCGGGCCGAAGTATTCCGGCGTGTTCGGTGAGTGGCTGTGCGACATGGCCGCTGCCGACCCGCGTCTGGTGGGCATTACCCCGGCGATGAAGGAAGGCTCGGACCTGGTGGCGTTCAGCGAACGCTTCCCGCTGCGCTACTTCGACGTGGCAATTGCCGAGCAACACGCCGTGACCCTCGCCGCCGGCATGGCCTGCGAAGGCGCGAAACCGGTGGTGGCGATCTATTCGACGTTCCTGCAACGCGGTTACGACCAGTTGGTGCATGACGTCGCGGTGCAGAACCTCGACGTGCTGTTCGCCATCGACCGCGCCGGTCTGGTGGGCGAAGACGGCCCGACCCACGCCGGCAGCTTCGACCTGTCGTTCCTGCGCTGCATCCCGGGCATGGTCATCATGACCCCGAGCGATGAAAACGAACTGCGCAAGATGCTCACCACCGGCCACCTGTATAACGGCCCGGCGGCGGTGCGTTACCCGCGCGGTACCGGCCCGAACGCAACCATCGAGAAAGACCTCGAACCGATCGAGATCGGCAAGGGTGTGGTGCGTCGTCAGGGTAGCAAGGTCGCCCTGCTGGTGTTCGGCGTGCAAATGGCTGAAGCCCTGAAAGTCGCCGAAACGCTGGATGCGACCGTAGTCGACATGCGTTTCGTCAAGCCGATGGACGAAGCGCTGGTGCGCGAGATCGCCAACAGCCACGACCTGCTGGTGACCATCGAAGAGAACGCGATCATGGGCGGTGCCGGTGGCGCGGTCAGCGAGTTCCTCGCCCGCGAGAACATCCTCAAGTCGGTGCTGCACCTGGGCTTGCCGGACGTTTACGTCGAGCACGCCAAGCCGGCGCAGATGCTGGCCGAGTGCGGGCTGGATGAAGTGGGGATCGAAGCGGCGGTGCGGGAGCGCCTGGAGCTGCTTAACAAGTAATCACCATCCCTGTGGGAGCGGGCTTGCCCGCGATGAGGT